>JAHQVS010000103.1 GCA_019634215.1 Paracoccaceae bacterium
CGCTTACCGCGCACCCAGTACCCGCGATACTCGGCGCCGGTGGCGTATTTCATGGTGCCGAAGCCATGGCGCTTACCATCCCGGAACTCGCCTTCGTAAATGTCGCCGTTGGCGTAGGTGGCTTTGCCTTCACCGTGAATTTGCCCATCTTTCCAAGAACCGGTGAACTCAAAGCCGTCTTGGAACTTGATGGTGCCGACGCCGTCTCGGTTGCCGCGCTTAAAGCTGCCGTCATAGATCGCGCCGTCGGGATAAGTCGCAATGCCCTGGCCTTCTTGCAGGCCATTCACCCAATCGCCTTCATAGGCGTAGTCGTTGGGCGACTTCATAGAGCCCTTGCCATGGTGGGCGCTGTCTTTGAACTGCCCTTCATAGACGATGCCGTTGGCGTATTGAGCGACGCCCTGGCCGTTAATCACGCCATTTTGCCACTCGCCGACATATTCGCCGCCATCGGCGTACTTGATCTTGCCCTGGCCGTTCGGCGCGCCGTCCACAAACGCGCCCTCATACACGGAGCCGTTGGCGTATTTGGCGATGCCCTCGCCCTCAATACGGCCGTCTTGCCATGCGCCGGTGTACTCATAGCCGTCCGGGAGGCGGAATGTGCCCTGGCCGTGTTGCTTGCCGTCTTTAAATTCGCCCTCATACACGCCGCCATTGTCATATTTCATGACGGACTGGACTGTGTCCTGAGCAATCGCATCGACGGACGTTGCGCCGATAAACGCAGCGAGCGCGACTCCGACCGCGCCGAAGAGCGATAAACCTTGCTTCACCATGGTCGTTTCCCTGTACCGCCGTCCTTCCTCGCCCTTTTGGCGCTGCGCCGGCTTTCGCCGCCACATAGTCCGGACCTCCACGATCTCCGCACCCTGTTCGCCGTCTGTCGACGGCCCGCACGATAATCTCACAGGCCGTTGTTCTATGGACTATAGGAATACGACGCAACACCATGGCGCGACTCAGGCGTGAGTTAGGCTTCTATTGAAACAGTATGGCGCGTAGCGGCGCGGTTGGGCGCGTTGTCTGGCGACGGAGCGGCCACAGCCATTGAAAAGCTGCGGGATGCGCGGCTGACCTGGCTTGCGTGCGGGGGCGGCGTCCGACTGATTCGCTCCGCGTTGCAGAAACCCCGGGGGAAGCTGGGGAATGTCGGCCAGGAGGTTGGCGCCGAACCGCTCCGTCGCTCTATATTCTCGGATATCTTGAGCGCGCCGTCCGACGCCGGCCCGCCTGCACCCACCCGCGCGACCGCGCCTCCGGAGAGTCCAAAATGGCTGACACCCCCCCCAACGCGCCGATGCGCTTCCGGGTCACGCTCGCGCAGCTTGACGCCACCGTCGGGGCCGTTGACGCCAACCGGGAGAAGGCGCTGGCGGCGTGGCGGGCCGCGAAGGCGGCGGGGGCGGACCTTGTGATGCTGCCGGAGATGTTCCTCTCTGGATATCAGGCCCAGGATTTGGCGCGCCGGCCAGCTTTCTTACGGCATTGCCGGGCGGCGGCCGAAGCTCTGGCGGCGGAGATCCACGCCGAAGATCCGGCCGGACCGTCCATGTTGATCGGCAGCCCGATCTCGGAGGAACGGGCGGAAGAGCGCGGGCCGAGCCTGGGGGGGCTCACGGTCGACGGCGATGCGGTGTTCAACGTCATGCTGCTGTTAGAGGGCGGGGCGATCCGCGCCGTTTGCAAAAAGCATGAGTTGCCCAACGACGACGTGTTCGACGAAAACCGCCTATTTCGCTCTGGCCCGGCCGGTGGCCCTGTCGCGGTGCGCGGGGTGCGGCTCGGGGTCCCGGTCTGTGAGGATGTTTGGCATCCCGAGACGGTGGAGACTTTGGCCGAGAGCGGGGCGGAAATTCTGCTCTCGCCGAACGGCTCGCCCTATATGCGCGGCAAGCATGAGGCCACCCGCGTGCCCTTGGTGGTGGCGCGGGTGATCGAATCGGGGCTGCCGCTGGCCTATCTCAACATGGTCGGCGCGCAGGATGATCAGATGTTCGACGGCGGCTCCTTCGTGCTGAATCCGGGCGGGGCGTTGGCGGTGCAAGCGCCGTTTTTCGAAGAGGCGCTGGTGCATGTCGACTTCGCCCGCGAGACGGAGGGCTGGCGCTGTGTTCAGGGCGAGCGCGCCGTTCCCCCAGACGCCTGGGAGGCCGATTACCGCGTCATGGTCGAGACCACGCGCGGCTATTTCGCTAAGAACGGCTTTCGCGAAGCGTTGATCGGCCTCTCTGGCGGGGTCGACAGCGCCTTGGTCGCGGCTATTGCTTGCGACGCCCTCGGCCCGGATAGGGTGCGCTGCGTAATGCTGCCCTCGGAGTTCACCAGCCGTGAGAGTCTGGAGGACGCCGCCGGAGTCGCCGCCGCGCTTGGATGCCGATTGGAGGAGGCGCCGATCTCGGGGCCGGTGCGCGCGGTCGAGACCGCCCTCAGCCCTCTGTTCGAAGGAAAGAGCCGCGATTTGACCGAGGAGAACATCCAATCCCGCTTGCGCGGCCTGTTGTTGATGGCGCTCTCCAACAAATCCGGCGCGCTGTTGCTGACCACCGGCAACAAATCCGAGGTCGCCGTTGGATACGCCACCCTCTACGGCGACATGTGCGGGGCGTATAATCCGCTGAAAGATCTTTATAAGACCCGGGTGTTTGAAACCTGTCGCTGGCGCAACGCCCATCACGCCCCTTGGATGCGCGGCCCGGCGGGCGCGGTGATCCCGCCTCGCGTCATCGACAAACCTCCCTCCGCTGAGTTGCGCCCGGACCAAAAAGACGAGGATAGCCTGCCGCCCTATGAGACGCTTGACGCCATCCTAGAGCTGCTGATCGAGCGTGAGGCGTCGGTGGGAGAGGCGGTCGCGGCGGGGTATGACCGCGAAACCGTAAAACGGGTCGAGAATCTTCTTTACATTTCAGAATACAAGCGCTTTCAGTCCGCTATCGGGACGCGGTTAACGTCCCGGGCGTTCTGGCTCGACCGTCGATACCCCATAACCAACAGGTGGCGAGACCCGGAATGACGACGATGCGCGCCGTCTTTCGCGCGCTTTATATGACAGGGAGCGGCGCGCCCATTTCGACGGCCGCTCTTGAGAGGAAACGCTATGACCCTCGTCCGCGCGCCAGAGCATGTCGCCGCTGAGATCCTTGAGGAATTGATCGACCGCGTTCACAACGGCGACGAAGTGGAAATCACTCGTGACGGCGAGGCCATCGTCCGGTTGTCGGCATCTTCAGCACAGCCGAAAACGCGCTACGCGGCTGGGTTTCCGGCCGCCTCCGGCGATATGCCGCGCGGACCGGACGGCGCCTGAAACCCATTCGGTTGGAGAGCAACGCGCATCGCTGCGTTGTTTGAGCCGTAAAGTTGGTTGACGCGCGACGCCGGCTGGGCGACCAGTCCGCCCATGATCACAACCCGTTTTGCGCCATCGCCCACCGGGCGGCTCCACATCGGCAATCTCCGCGCCGCGATGCTGTCGTGGCTGACCGCCCGGAAGGGCGGCGGTTGCTTTATTTTGCGTATCGACGACACCGACGCCGAGCGCTCCAAGGAAGAATATGTCGACGCCGCCAAGGCGGACCTGACATGGCTCGGCTTGGAGTGGGACCGGTATGAGCGTCAATCCGAGCGGATGGCGCGCTATGAGGCGGTCGCGCAGCAATGGCGGGAAATGGGCCGTCTCTACGCCTGTTACGAGACCCCGACCGAGTTGGAGCTGCGCCGTAAGCGGCAGCTTTCGATGGGCAAGCCGCCGGTTTACGACCGTTCCGCCCTCAACCTGACCAAAGATCAGATCGCCGCTTATCAGGCCGAGGGCCGCCGCCCGCATTGGCGCTTCAAGCTCGATCAAGAGCGGGTGGAATGGGAAGATCAGATCCGGGGCCATGTTTCGGTGGATTGCGCCTCGGTGTCCGATCCGGTGCTGATCCGCGACGATGGCGGCTTCCTCTACACCCCCTGCTCGGTGGTCGACGATATCGATATGGAGGTCAGCCATATCGTGCGCGGCGAGGATCACGTCACCAACACCGCCACCCAGATCCAGATGATCCGCAGCCTCGGCGCCGAGCCGCCGACCTTCGCGCACCATTCGCTGCTGGTGGGCGCGACCGGAGAGGCGCTGTCGAAGCGGCTGGGCTCCTTGTCGCTGGCGTCGTTCCGTGAACGCGGGGTGGAGCCGATGGCGCTGCTGTCGCTGATGGCTCGCCTCGGCACCTCGGACCCAATCGAGCCGCGCCGCGAGCGGCAAGCGCTGGCCGAGGGTTTCGACATTTCCCGCTTCGGCCGCGCCCCGGCGCGGTTCGACGAGGCGGAGATTGACCGGCTGAATGCCTCGATCCTGCATGAGACACCCTATGAGGAAGTCGCGAACCGTCTCCAGGCTGCGGGCGTTCACGATGAAATCGCGGAACAGCTTTGGCTGGCGGTGCGCGGCAATCTCGGCCAGTTCGCGGATATCGAGACCTGGGCGAAGATCGTCGCGGAGGGCGCGACTCCGGACATCGCCCCCGAGGACGCGGAGTTCATCCCCCAGGCCCTGGCGCTGTTGCCCGAGCAGCCGTGGGGAGAGACCGCCTGGAAGGACTGGACCGATAAGGTCAAGGCTGAGACTGGCCGCAAGGGTAAGGCGCTGTTCATGCCGTTGAGAAAAGCCCTCACCGGCCAGGAACGCGGCCCGGAAATGGCGGCGCTGATGCCGCTGCTGAGGCCGCCGAAGGGGTAAGGGCAGATTTTGCTGCGGCTCTACCCTATTTAGCGTTCGTACGGCGCGAACCGTGCCTCCTTGGCGTGATTGTGAGCACGCCAGAAGATTTGATGTTTAATCCTGATCTCTCCCGTTTTGTTAAAGTTTTTCGCCAAGACGAAATCATTCAATACAAACAGCCTCCAGGGATGTATCTTCATTGTTTCAAATTATGCGTATTGGTGGAGTTTTCAGTGTGCGCCCAGAAAGTATAGACAAAAATAGGTTGGTATCTTCCGTTTTTACACAAGGACGACATCATCATGCGTATAAGTTCCATTTAATCCATGCTGCTAGAGTTATAATTTCCTGCCTCTGTTTAATATGTATGGGAGGCTGGGCGACAGCGCAGGAAGTTCCTGTGATTACAGGGGAAGCAAAATTTGACGGCGCGGCCCCACTATTAGATTGGCCCCGCGATTACGGGCGCAAAAACCCTAATTTAGAAGAGCCAAGCGCTAATATTTTGTTTGACCTGCATGCGCAGATCCGTGAGTGCGACATTGCGCTGTCGACATCCGGTAATTTCCATATGGCGCTTCTGGACTTATGGAAGGAGGAATTTCTTCCCTCATTTCCAGAAGACGCGCCAATCGGGAATTGGATGTACACCACCAGCCCGCCAATTTCTGTGGAGCAGCTTCAAGAAGGCCATGTTCAGTTCGGAAATTTCCTGGGCGCTTGTCCGGTGCAAGTCGCTGGCGGGCCAGGGCGGGTGATGAACAAGCTTAAAGACATGGGCGTGGTTGAGGGAGACCCGCTGCCGCTGTTGAGCAATTATGGCAACGTGTTGCTGGTGAAGAAGGGCAACCCGAAAAACATACAGTCTATCTGGGATCTTGGCCGGGAGGATGTGACAGTCGTGACCTCAAACCCGGTCACAGAGGCGGGGTCTTTCTCAAATTACAGGGATTCGATTTATCATATCGCGTTGAATGACCCCGAGCCGCCAGAAGGCATGACCGCTGAAAAGCTGTTCGACCGTGTGTTCAACGGCGCGACCGGCCGCGAAGGCAAATGGGTCTCCGGCGCCCGCATCCATCATCGCGAAGCGCCCTGGTCAATCGCTTATGGCCAGGC
>JAHQVS010000104.1 GCA_019634215.1 Paracoccaceae bacterium
CGCGCTTCACGCGCACCGCGGCGCACGCCACCGAGTTTGTGCGGTTCCGGCCCGGCACCGACGTTGCGCTGATCTGGGGCATCCTCTGGCACATCTTCGAAAATGGCTGGGAGGATAAAGAGTTCATCCGCCAGCGCGTCTGGGGCATGGACCAGATCAAGGCCGAAGTTGCTAAGTGGAACCCGGAAGAGACCGAGCGCGTGACAGGCGTTCCGGGCTCGCAGCTCAAACGCGTCGCGCGCACGCTGGCTAACAACCGTCCGGGCACCGTGATCTGGTGCATGGGCGGCACCCAGCACACCAACGGCAACAACAACACCCGCGCCTACTGCGTGCTGCAACTTGCCCTGGGCAACATGGGCACATCGGGTGGCGGCACCAACATCTTCCGTGGCCATGACAACGTGCAGGGCGCGACTGACCTTGGCGTGCTGTCCCACACCCTTCCGGGTTACTATGGTTTGAAAACCGGTTCCTGGAAACATTGGGCGCGCGTTTGGGCCGGTGAGAAGACCGCCTCTGACAAGGCCGATGACGAGTATAACTTCATCCTCAGCCAGTTCGGCTCTCAGGAGCTGATGGAAGGCAAGGGCATCCCGGTGTCGCGCTGGATCGACGGCGTGCTTGAGGATGAGGCCAACATGGACCAGCCGGCGAAAGTCCGGTCGATGGTGCTATGGGGCCATGCGCCGAACTCTCAGACCCGCATGGTCGAGATGAAGAAGGCGATGGAGCAGCTCGATCAGCTGGTCGTCATTGATCCGTTCCCGACCGTGTCGGCGATCCTCTCTGACCGTCAGGACGGCGTGTATCTGCTGCCTGCAACCACGCAGTTCGAGACCCACGGCTCTGTCACCGCGTCAAACCGCTCGGTGCAATGGCGCGATCAGGTCATCGACCCGCTGTTCGAGTCGAAGACGGATCACGAGATCATCGGCCTGTTCGCCGATAAGTTCGGCTTTGGGGAGCGGTTCTTCCAGAACATCGCCCGTGACGAGAACGGCGTGCCGTCGATCGAAGATTCGACGCGCGAGTTCAATGCGGGCATGTGGACGATCGGCTACACCGGCTGGGCGCCGGAGCGGATCAAGAGCCATATGGCCAACCAGCACACCTTCGATCGCACCACGTTGCAGGCGGTCGGTGGTCCGAATGACGGCGAGTATTACGGGCTGCCGTGGCCCTGCTGGGGAACGGCGGAGATGGGCCATCCGGGCACGCCGATCCTGTACGACCCGTCCAAGCCGGTCTCCGAAGGCGGCCTCACCTTCCGCGCGCGTTTCGGCGTCGAGCGGGACGGCGATAACCTGTTGGCGGATGGCTCCTACTCGACCGGTTCTGCCGTGGAGGACGGTTATCCGGAATTCACCATGGCGATGCTGAAGGAGCTGGGCTTTGACGGTCAGCTCACCGACGAAGAGCGGGCGGTGATTGACGGCGTCGCTGGCGACAAGACCAACTGGAAGACCGACCTCTCCGGCGGCATTCAGCGGGTCGCGATCGCCAATGAGATGGCGCCGTTTGGCAACGCTAAGGCGCGCTGCGTGGTGTGGAACTTCCCGGACCCGGTGCCGCTGCACCGCGAGCCGCTCTACACCAACCGCCGCGATCTGGTCGAGGATTACCCGACCTACGAAGACCGCAGGGCGTATCGTCTGCCGACGCTCTACGCGTCGATTCAGAAGAACGACTTCTCGAAGGACTATCCGATCATCCTCACCTCCGGCCGTCTGGTCGAATATGAGGGCGGCGGCGACGAGACCCGGTCCAACCCGTGGCTCGCCGAGTTGCAGCAGGACATGTTCGTCGAGATCAACCCGCGCGACGCCAACGACCGTGGCATTCGCGACGGTGAGATGGTCTGGGTCGAAGGCCCGGAGAAAGGCAAAGTCAAAGTGATGGCGATGGTGACGGAGCGTGTCGGCGCTGGCGTCGCGTTCATGCCGTTCCACTTTGGCGGGCATTTCCAGGGCGAGGATCGCCGCTCCAAATATCCGGAAGGCGCCGATCCGTACGTGCTCGGCGAGTCCACCAACACCGCGCAGACCTATGGCTACGACTCCGTCACTCAGATGCAGGAGACGAAAGCCACGCTCTGCAAGATTGAACGCGCGTAAGGCGCAGCGCTTGGAAGGCTTAGCGGGGCGGATCGCGAACCGCCCCCGGCTGACCGAACGGAACTAGGGAGAGACACACAATGGCTCGCGCCAAATTTCTCTGCGACGCCGAGCGCTGCATTGAATGCAACGCCTGCGTCACGGCTTGTAAAAACGAACATGAGGTGCCTTGGGGCATCAACCGCCGCCGGGTGGTGACCATCAATGACGGTAAACCGGGCGAGCGCTCGATTTCTGTCGCTTGCATGCACTGCTCGGATGCGCCTTGCACCGCCGTTTGCCCGGTGGACTGCTTCTATCAGACCGAAGAGGGTGTGGTCCTGCACTCCAAGGATCTGTGCATCGGCTGCGGTTATTGCTTCTACGCTTGCCCATTCGGCGCACCGCAATACCCGCAGGCCGGTAACTTCGGCTCGCGCGGCAAGATGGATAAATGCACCTTCTGCGCTGGTGGTCCGGAGGAGAACCACTCCAAGGACGAGTTCCAGAAGTATGGCCGCAACCGGATCGCGGAAGGCAAGCTGCCGATCTGCGCCGAGATGTGCTCGACCAAGGCTCTGCTGGCCGGCGACGGTGACGATGTGTCCGCGATCTATCGCGAGCGCGTGGTGGCTCGTGGCTTTGGCTCCGGCGCTTGGGGCTGGGGCACGGCGTACGGTCAGAAATCAGGCTCCTAATTGCTTCGACCTCTGCGCGCCGGGAGATGTTTCGGCGCGCCATGGGCGGTGGCGGGCGTCATCGCCAGTAGAGTAATAGGAGCGTCTGGCGCGAGTCGTATCGCAGGATAAAGCACTGCGAGGCGCCAAAGAGTTTTAGGATCGCTCACAATGATTAAATCGCTTAGGGCCGCGGCAGGGGTTGCGGCGCTTATCGCTCTGGCGGCCTTACCCGGCTGCCGGGAAGCCGAACAGGACCGCCCGATGAGTTATCAGAAGGGCGTCTATGGCGGCCAAGCCGATCAGGAGATTGACGACGAGACCCGTCAAAAGCTCCGTGATCGCGCCAAATATCAGAGCTTCAATTAATCGGCGGGACGGCGGCAGGCTGGAGCCGCGCGGATTGGAAGGGATCGAGATGAGCACGCAGCTTGAACGCAGCGCTTTGAATCGGCGTCGGCGGCTGGGCAAGAGCATTGCCATCATCGCCTTGGCGTTCAGCCTTGTCGCCTTACTTGTCACCACAGTCGGTCTGTTTGGGACGAGCGGCGCTCAAGCTCAACAAAATGTCCGCCCACCGGAGAACGCCGAGGGGCAAGGGCCGGTTGAGGCGGTCGAGGGTGCGGTGCCGGGTGGCTCCTTGGGAGTCAACTCAGATGCAGACCTCTGGCGGTTCGTCCGGGGGCAGGAGGTGCCGGATTTCGATCTCACCACCACCAACAAGACCCCAAGCGGCGCCTTCCTGGTGCAGTCAGAGGGGGATAGCTGGCGGGCGCTGAGAAATGGTCCGCTACCGCTCTATGGCCTCTACGCCCTCGGCGGGATGTTGGGGCTGCTCGCGCTGTTCTTTCTCTTGCGCGGCCGCATTCGCATTGAGCACGGCGCGGCCGGGACCACCATCGAACGCTTTAACGGGTTGGAGCGGTTCGGGCACTGGCTGCTGGCCACCAGCTTTATCATCCTGGCGCTCTCGGGGCTGAATGTTCTCTATGGCCGCTACTTCCTACCAGACCTCATTGGGGCCGAGGCGTTCGCGCAGGTGACGATCGCTGGGAAATGGGCGCACAACAATGTCGCCTGGGCCTTTATGATTGGACTGGCGTTGGTGTTCTTGATGTGGGTTGGTCACAACATCCCCAGCAAGGTGGATCTGAAATGGATCGCCAAGGGCGGTGGATTGTTCTCGAAGGGTGTGCATCCCGATAGCCGTAAGTTCAACGCCGGGCAGAAGATCATCTTTTGGGCGACAATCTTGCTGGGCGCTTCCATTTCTATGTCCGGCATTGCGCTGTTGTTTCCGTTTGAAACCGCGATGATGTCGAAGACCTTTGCGATGTTTAATTCGATCGGCGTCACCGAACTTGGTGGAGTCAAGTTCGACCCGAACGTCACCCCGATGCAGGAGCAGCAATATCAGACCATCTGGCACGCCATTGTCAGCATGGCCATGATTGCGGTGATTATCGCGCATATCTATATCGGCTCGCTCGGCATGGAGGGCGCTTTTGACGCGATGGGCACCGGGCAGGTCGATCTGAACTGGGCCAAGGAGCACCATAATCTCTGGGTTGAGGAGGTGCAGGCGGCGAAGAGCGATGCCAAGGGTGCGGCCCCGGCGGCGACGCCGGCGGAGTGATCGGATGCGGTGGGGCCTGTGGGGAGCGGCGGCGTGGCTGATTGTGGCCTCGATGTTGTTCACGGCCACCTCCGCATTCACCCAAACTTCTGTGGCTGCTGACAGCGCTCCGGCTCTCGAAAGATTGGAAGGCCATGGCGGGCCAATCCGGGGGATCAACATCTCCAAGGACGGCTCGTTGATTTTTACCTCAAGCTTTGACAACTCGGTCGGCGTCTGGAGCGGCGCCGATCTCTCTCATATTCGGTGGATCGAAGGGCATGCGGCGGCGGTGAATGTCGCCATCGCCCTTGATCTCAAGCATCACCTCACCGGCGGCGATGACTTCAAGATCATGTTGCGGTGGCCAAGCGGTGAAACCAAAGAGGTTTGGGATGGCCACCAAGGCAAGGTTATGGATCTTGCTATCGGCGTCGGTCTGGTTGCTTCGGCGGGCTGGGATGGGTGGATTGGCTTATGGCCCTACACCTCTGACGACCCAAGCCAAAGCGACGGCGATCTTGCTGGACCGACGCCGGTGTTTCTGAAGGGACATCAATCCGGGGTGAACGCCGTCGCTTTCGCTGGCGAGGCGCGGGAGACGCTGTACTCAGCCTCGACTGACGGGACCATCCGGGAATGGGACGCGCCGGGCCAGTCACTGCGCCGGATCGTGGTCAAACACGGCTTCGGTGTGAATAAGCTTGTCCTTGATGAGGCGGCGGGATGGATGGCCTACGGCGCCACGGACGGGGTGGTGCGGGTGCTGGATCTGACCAGCGACGAGGAGCTGGTCGCCTTCGACGATGGCCGCCGCCCGATCCTGGCCATGGCGCTCAGCCCTGACCGGACCCGGTTGGCGTTCGGCGACGGAGAGGGCTACATCACCATCGTCTCCACCGAAACATGGGAGATAGAGCGTGACTTTCGCGCGGTGCGCCGAGGGCCGGTATGGGCGCTGGCGTTTCTGGATGAGGAGCGCGTCCTCTCCGGCGGTTTAGATGATTTTGCCGCCGTCTGGCCGATCGCCACTGGAGCTGCGCCGAAGCTGCCCGAAGCGGTGAGCCGCCGCTTCCATGTCGACCCTGAGACGGTTTCGAACGGCGAACGTCAATTCGCCCGCAAATGCTCGGTATGCCACACGCTGACGCCGGACAGCCGCCGCCGGGCCGGGCCGTCTCTGTATGGCTTGTTTGGCCGCCCCGCCGGAACGGTGGACGGCTATCCCTACTCTAATGCATTGACCGGAACGGACATCATCTGGTCTCCCGAGACGCTCGACAAACTGTTCGACATCGGCCCAGACCATTACACTCCCGGCTCGAAGATGCCGATGCAGCGGATCGTGAACCCAGACGACCGCACTGATCTGATCACCTATTTGCGAGCCGCCACCGATCCTGACGGCGACGCGCCTTCCGAGGAGACCGCCAAATGAAGCCGTTTCTCGCCGCCATCATCGCTATCATCGCCATCTCCGCCGGCGCCAGTGCTGTGTTGAGCTCGATGGATGAATGGTCATCCGCCGGGGCCTACAGCACATCCAATGTGCGCTTGGATTGAGCTGAGCATAGGCCTGGGCATGAAAAGAAGAGCGCGCCGGACGACGCGCTCTGCCATGTGATGACCTATTGATGATCTGCGCCGCCGCGAATGCGGCGATTGATCGCGACGTTTACTCCGCCGCGACCATCACGCTCTCGGCGTGCGCCTCACGATACCACTCCTGTGCGGCGCCGACGCCAGAACCAGGAACGATCATCGCCCCGGCATCGCGGAGCGACATCTCGGCGCTCGCCAGCGCCGCCAAGCAGCTTACCTCGTTCAAGTCACCGAGGTGGCCGATGCGGAACACCTTGCCAGCGACCTTGCTAAGGCCGGTGCCGAACGAGGTGTTGTAGCGTGTGTAGCCGTATTTAATGACGTCACGGGCGTCTACCGTCTCTGGAACCATAATCGCAGTAACCGTGTTCGACTGCCATTTCGGCTCAACCGCGCAGGTGCGCAGTCCCCAGGCGGTGATGGCGCGGCGCACGCCTTCGGCAAGGCGGTAATGCCGGGCGAAGACGTTCTCCAAACCCTCCTGGAAGATCAGGTCTAGCGAGGCGCGCAGGCCGTGGAACATCTGGATCGGCGGAGTGTAGGGGAAGTAGCCGTCTTTGTTCAGAGCGAGCTGATCATTGAACTCGAAATAGGCGCGGCGCATGGTCGATGTTTTTGCAGCTTCCAACGCCTTCTGGCTCACGCCGAGAACGCCAAGACCGGCGGGCAGCATCAGGCCCTTTTGTGATCCGGTGACGGCGCAGTCCACGCCCCATTCATCCATACGGAAGTCGATAGAGGCGATCGAGCTGACCCCGTCGACGAATAGCAGCGCCGGGTGATTGGCGGCGTCCATGGCGGCGCGGGTGGCGGCGATGTCGGACTGCACACCGGTGGCGGTCTCATTCTGGGTGGCGAACACGGCCTTGATCTGATGGCTGGTGTCGGCCTTGAGGCGTTGCTCATACGTCTCAACCGGCACGCCCTGGCCCCACTCAACCTCGATCATCTCGACGTCGAGTCCGAGGCGTTGGGCCATCTCCACCCAAAGATGCGAGAATTGGCCGAAACGGGACATCAGAACCTTGTCGCCGGGATTCAGCGTGTTGGTGATGGCGGCTTCCCACATGCCGGTGCCGGAGGAGGGGAACAGCAGCACTTCGCCCGAAGTGGTCTTCATCACCTTCTTCAGATCGGCGAACAACGGAATGGTCAGCTCGCCGAGATCAGGGGCCCGTTGATCCTCCATGCAAACATTCATGGCGCGGCGCACGGCTTCCGGCACATTTGTCGGTCCAGGAATAAACAGATGGGTCATGCCGGTTTTCATTGGAGCATCTCCTCACGTGTCCGATGGTTTTTTAGAGGGCACCACCGTTAAGATTTGGCGTGCCTTCAAATAGTTAAACGAGGCTGGCTGGCTCTATTTTTATCCAGCCAGTCCAGCTGTGTAGTTATCGAAGTAAAATTCGGGTAGTCACGCAACTTCCTATTGGTATGCCACGCAAGGGTCAAGCGTGACTGTGTAAGGATGTTTCATTTACAAGATAAACATATCAACATGTGGGCGCTCTCCGACCCAACGTTAACGGGCATAAAGTTGGGCGACTCCGGTGATGTTGTCCTCTCCGAAACCGGCGTGGATCGCGCGCATGTAAACCTCCCCGACGGCGGATGCGAGCGGGATTTGTGCGTCGATGCTGGCGGCGGAGGCGGTGACGAGATCGAAATCCTTGGCGACAAGTTCAATCGGAAATGCCGGGGCGAAATTCCCCGCCAACATCGTGGACGCGGCAGCCTTAGCGGCGGGGCTCGCAACTGGAGTCGCAGAAAGGATCTCGATAGCCCGTGCTGGATCAAAGCCAGAGCGGGCGGCAAACCCGATCAGTTCGGCAAGAACGGCGATCTGTGCGCCGAACAAGGTGTTCACCATAAGCTTGACCGACGTCCCAGAGCCTGTTGCTCCGGTGTGATGCGTGGCGGAGCCCATGGCATCGAAGAGGGGCCGAATCTTCGCCAAAATCTGTTCAGAGCCGCCAATCAAGAAAATCAACTGTCCAGCCTCCGCCTGCGGGCGCGATCCAGCGAGCGGCGCGTCCAGAAAGGCGCGCCCCCTGGCTGTGAAGGCGCCGGAGAGGCGGCTGACAAACGGCAGTGATAGCGTCGAGCACTCCACGCCGATCGCTGTTTCGGGAAGATTGTTGAGCGCGCCGGTTGTTTCATCAAGCCACACGGCCTGTGAAGCCTCATCGTCGCGGACCATACTGAAGACGGCCTCCGCGTCCATGACGGCCGCGCGTGGCGTCTCAGCCAAACGGGCCCCGGCCTTAACCAAGCAGGCGGTGCGGGCGGGCGTTCGATTCCAAACGGTGACCTGATGGTCCGCATCAATCAGTTTGGCGGCCATACGCGCGCCCATGGCGCCGGTTCCTAAAAAGGCGAGTTTCATTGCCATCACTCCCATATTGGTGGATAGCGAAAGGATATTGATGGTAAAAGCGCGAAAAAGAGAGCTTTCTGCACGGTATTCGTGTGCTAGTAGCACGAATGGATCTCGCCACCCTTCAGCTCCTACTCGATGTCGCCCGCGCTGGCGGTTTTGCGCCCGCCGCCCGGGTACATAACGTCGACCCCTCCTCGGTTTCGCGCGCGGTGGCGCAGGCGGAGACGGCGCTGGGCGTGAGGCTGTTTCAGCGAAGCACCCGTCGCTTGACACTCACTGAGGCCGGGGAGGTCTATCTGCGCCGCCTGGAGCCAGCTTTGGAGGAGATCACACAGGCGTCGGAAGCGGCGAGGGCGGCGTCGGGCGCAGAGGCGTTGACAGGTCGATTACGATTGGCGGCGTCAGTCGCGTTTGGGCAGGCCATGCTGACGCCGCTGCTGCCGGAATGGCGCGCCGCACATCCCGGCCTCACGATGGAGCTGGCGCTCAGTGATGCGGTGACGGATCTGGTGGCCGAGCAAATCGATCTCGCCATTCGCCTGGGGCCGGGGGTGTCGGGGGATGTGGTTGCGGCGAAACTGTTCGCCACCCGCTATCGTGTGTGCGCCGCGCCGTCCTATCTGACTGGCGCGCCGCAATTGGCCACGCCGAAGGATCTGATGGCGCATGATTGTTTGCGTTTCGCCCTGCCGGGGTTTCGTGCCGCCTGGCTGTTTCGCGCTGGCGATCGCCGGGAGGAGACGGTGGCGGTGGATGGCAAGCTGCTGATATCAAACGCGTTGGCTTTGCGGGAAGCAGCGGTGCAAGGGCTCGGTCCTGCACTGCTGGCTGAGTGGCTGATTGCTGAAGATCTCGCCGCAGGCCGCTTAGTTGATGCGCTGCCC
>JAHQVS010000105.1 GCA_019634215.1 Paracoccaceae bacterium
CTCTCCAAGAGCCCGGATGGGCTGTGGTTGGAGCATGTCGAGTGGCACAGCATGGCGGATGCGAAGAAGGCCTCGGACGCGTTGATGACGGTGGAGGAGCTGAAGCCGTTCCTGGCCGCGATCGATATGAAAGCCACCGAGATTCGCCATGACGCGCTGATGTTGCAGGCGGATTAGACCATCAGATGAGACGCACCGACCGCCTGTTCGAAATCATTCAATTGTTTCGGGGCGGTCGGCTGTGGCGCGGCCAGGATTTGGCCGAGCGGCTGGGCGTGTCTTTGCGGACGGTGTACCGCGACATCGACACGCTGATCGCCTCCGGCGTGCCGATCGAAGGCGAGCGCGGCGTCGGGTATTTGCTGCGCGAGCCGGTGTTTCTGCCGCCGCTGACCCTCACCCATGCCGAGCTGGAGGCGCTGCAACTTGGGGCGCGGCTGGTGGCGCGCCTCGGCGATCCGTCGTTGGTTAAAGCCGCCGAGGCGTTGCTGGGCAAGGTGGACGCCGTCGTTCCAAGCGACCGTCAGGGGGTGGATCTGGTCGCGGGAGTGGGACTGTATGGCCCCTCGCCAGAGGGTGAGGCCGCGTATCTGCCGGTGCTGCGCGAGGCGATACGGCGCCTCCGGCGGCTGACCCTGGTGTATCGCCGGTTGGATGGGGTGTTGACGGAGCGCTTGGTGCGCCCGCTGCATATAGAGCATTGGGGGCGGGTGTGGACGCTGTCGGCCTGGTGCGAACTGCGTGGGGATTTCCGGGTGTTCCGGGTCGATCTGATCGAGGCGGTCGAGGTTGGCGAGGCGTTTTTGGAGGAGCCGGGGAAGTCGTTTCTGGATTTTTTGGCGCGGAAGTTTGGGGAGGCTGGCGAGTTGGGGGCGCCATCGAATTCAATATGAAAGGGTTTGAGGCTAGGCGGTTGTCGAGCGCCAAACTCTGCGAAGGCTGAGGCCGAGTGCGGCTTGCGCTGTTGGCGGCGCCCTGGTATTCAGGCGCCGCCAATCTGGAGATTTTATGTCCCGTTAAGGACGGGCGGCGCGGACGCCGCCCCGTAAGCACATCGCCGATAATCGCGCCCTGCCTGTCACGGCGCAAGGCGTGCTTGTTATTCATTCTGCTGATGCGGAGCGCCCCAATGATGCGATGGGGACGCGGACATAAGAGAACTTCCAGACAGTGATCAGACAGTATCAACTTGAAGACGCCGACGCGGTTGTCGCGATATGGCGGGCGGCCAGCCAACTGGCGCATCCGTTTTTGACGGATGCGTTTCTGAGCCAGGAAGCGGCGAACTTGCGGGCTCTCTACCTCCCGAATGCCGAGACGTGGCTGAGTGAGGAAGACGGGGCGCCCGTCGGCTTTATCGCGCTGATCGGAGACGAGATTGGCGGGTTTTTCCTGGCGCCAGCCTATCATGGACGGGGCTTGGGCAAGGCCTTGGTCGATCATGCCGTCGCTCTGAAGGGGGCGTTGCGGGTCGAGGTGTTTGAGCGCAATCAGATCGGCCGGAGCTTCTATCAGCGGTATGGCTTTCGCGAAACCGGGCGATATCGCCATGACGGCTCAGGGGAGATCGCTTTGAAGCTGACATTGCCGAGGATTGAGTAACACATGATCGGCGGCGGCGCTTAGGTTGAGCGCCGCCGCCTGATGTTGCTTAGCTTGCACTGAACCGCAGCAGTTTGATCGCTGCAAAGTCTGTGACGTCGCCGCCGACGCGTTTGGTGGCGTAGAACAGCACGTTGGGTTTGGCGGAATACGGGTCGCGCAGCAGACGCAAGTCAGGGCGTTCGGCGATGGTGTAGCCAGCGCGGAAATCGCCGAAAGCGATGGACAGGCTGCTGGACGCGATCCCCGGCATTTCCTCGACAATCACCACCGGGTAACCGAACAACAACGGCGGCTGGCCCGCGACCAGGGGCTCGCTCCAGAGATAGCGGCCGTCGGCGTCCTTGAATTTTCGGACGGCGCCGGCGGTGGCGGAGTTCATCAGGAAGTGAGCATTGCGGCGGTATTGGGCGCCGAGATTGTAGATCAAATCCAACAGCACGTCGGCGGGGTCGGAGGCCGGGAACGCGCCGTCGACGCCGGTGGGGATGTAGCCGATATTGTCCCAGGACCAGGAGGCTTCGTTGACGACGGTATGATCAAGGAAGCCGCGTGGCTGGTTGACGCCGTCGCCGGAGACGAAGGCGGCGTTTTCAGCGCGGGCGAAGCGTTCGGCGATGCGTTCGGCCAGCCAGGCTTCCAGATCGAAGGCGCTGTCGTCGAGCAGACGTTGCGAGACTTTCGGCAGAGCGGACAGCTCATGCAGCGTGATTGAGATGCGATCGAGGCCGGGGGTGCTGGTCTCGGCGGTTGGCGTCGCCTCAACCTGCCAACCGGCGCCCATCTCGGTCTGGTCGATCAAAACGTCATAGGCGCCGGCGTCGACGGCGGCGACGCTCGCCAAGGCCCGAATCGAGGAGGCGCCGCGCAGGGTGCTGGCGATGGTCTCGGCGGTGAGCGGGTCGACGAGATAGCCGCCGTCGGCGGCGACGGAGAGCGCCTTGCTCTCAAGGTTCAGCGCGCGCAGAGCGGAATCGTCGCCGGAGCGCAGATACGCGGCGATCGCCTTGGCGTGTGGGGAATGTGGGTGCGCGGCTTGGGTGTAGCCGCGCTGGCCAAGGCTGGGGCGGGAGAGGTCTTTGCGGTCAAGGACGTCAAGGCGGGCGGACTGGTGAGCGATTTTGGTCTCCAGGTTAGCGCGAAAGGTGCGGAGATCGCCAGCGAAGTGGGCGAGTTCGGCAGCGATATGCGGGGTCGGCATGGGGTATGTCCTTTGGGGATACGGGATGTTGCAGGGCGGCGGGGGCTATTGCCCTGCTGCTTTGGGAAGAACGGCGCCAGAGCGTGTTGACTGGCTCAGCGCAGGGCGGCGCGGGCGGAGGCGACGGCGGCGAGCATGGCGGCGGGGTCTTCGATGACCGGCGTTCCCAGGATTGGGTCTTGCATGGGCGGCGTCGCCGGGGGAGAGGCTGGCGGCGGTGGGATATCGATGGGGGCGGTGTTGGGGCCGATGCGGGCTTGGGGCAGCATCGGAAAGGTGACGAGAGAGATCTCCCAGAGATCCAAGTCGAGCAGACGGCGGCCTTGCGGGAGCTGTTCGGCCTCACGGACACGGTAGCCGATCGAGAGGCCGTCGAGGGCGCCAGCGGCGAGCAAGGCGGCTGCTTCGGCCCCGGTTTGGGTCCCAAGGACCAGTCTGCCTTGGACGCGCAGGCCCTTTGCGTCCTCGGTCAGGGAGTCCCAGACGCCGATGGGGGTTGCGGGATCATGCTGCCAGAGCAGTTTTACGGGTGTTTGGCGTTGAGTCAGGCTGCGGGCGAAGGCGCCCGGGGCGACACGGTCGCCTTGGTCGTCGGGCAGATCGAACAGCGTGGCGTAGCCTTCGAAGCGGCCGGTGGCGGCGTCGGCGGCGAGGTCGGCGCTGGGAATGGGGGTAAATTTGGTCTCCAGGCGGATCATGGGCAGGGTCCTTTGCGGGCGTCAAGTCAGATTGAGGAGGGAGGCGCCGATCAGGCTGGCGCCAGCGGCGGCGCAGGTGGCGGCGGCGAGCCAGAGCCGGCGGTCGAGGCGATCGACCCCGGCCTCCAGGCGGGTCAGGGTGGCGTCCAGACGGCGCCAGCGTTCCTCGACCAGTTGTTCGAGCAGGTCGAGGCGGTGAGACAGGTGGTTTTGGGGTGGTGGGGGATGTTGGGGCATTGGCCTTTGGATGTTGCTGGCATTGGGGTGGGAGGTGCGGTTTCCCCTGCCCTGCCCTGCCCTGCCGACCACCGCACAGCCCCTTCGCTTACAGACCGAGCAATCGGCGTTTTTCGTCATCGCTGAGAAAGTCGGCGGCGGCGATGCGGGACCAGCGGGCGTCGCGTTCGTGGCTGAGGGCCGGGACAGCGTCGAGATCGGGAGTGAGGCGGAGGCGGCGGTTTGAGCCGGTTCCGCCATCCGGGAAGGCGGGGGTGAGCCAGGCGGACAGGGCGGCGGCGGTTTTGAGAGCCAGGGGGAGCAGGGTCTGACGGGCGAAGGCGCGGTTGGCCTCCTGGTAGTTGGCGTAGGTGTTGTCGCCGGGCAGGCCGAGCAGCATCGGCGGGACGCCGAAGGCGAGCGCGATCTCGCGGGCGGCGGCCTGCTTGGTTTGCAGGAACTCCATGTCGGCGGGAGAGAAACCCATCGGGCGCCAATCCAGCCCGCCCTCCAGCAACATCGGACGTCCGGCGTTGCGGGCGCCTTGGTGCATGCCTTCCAGCTCCTCGATCAGTCGGCTGTGCTGGGCCTCGGAGAGATGACCTTGGCCGTCGACGCCCTTGTAGATCACGGCGCCGGACGGGCGGGCGGCGTTGTCGAGCAGGGCCTTGGTCCAGGCGCCGGCGGCGTTGTGCAGATCGACGGCGCGGCGGGCGGCCTCCAACGGGCTCATGCCGTAATGATCGTCGAGCGGGTGGAAGCTTTTCAAATGCAGGATTGGCGGCGGGATTGAGAGATCCGGCGGCAGCTCGAAGCGGTGGGTCTGGGCGCCGACGCGGTACTCATAGGCGCGGGGCCAGCCGTCGGGACCGGGTTCGACGCGCATGCGGTCGGGGCGCAGGGCGTGCAGCTCCATGGGGCGGCCCGAGGTTCCGCGCGACAGCTCCAGATAGGCGTTGCCGGCGGTTTGGAGATGGCCGTGGACGGTCTCCAGCAGTTCGGCGCCGGACTGGCCGGGGTTGGGGCGGGTCAGCAGGTCGAGCAGCGGATGGGCGTCGAGGCGGCGGTCGTCGCCCATGAGTGTTAACGGGATCGCCGCTGCGCCCTCAGCCACCAGCCGGATGCAGCGGAACACCACCGGATTATCGGCGTAGCCGACGCGGGCCAGGGAGGCGTAGTCAGCGGGGGTCCAAACCGGGCCGTGAAAGGTGGCGGCAGTCAAAGTGGCGACGGCGGAGGCCTTGGCTTGCGGCGGTTGGCGGCGGGCGACGGCGGCGCCGAGGCGGCGCAGCAGGGATTGCGCCCGCGACGCGGGGGCGCGGGAGTGAGGCTTTGGCATAGCGGCGGGCTCTTGATTGGGGGCGCTGGATTGCGGGCGGCGGGCTCTGGCGAAAGGGCGCGGTAACCGGATGTTAAGGCGTTGGCGATAATTACGGTTGTTGGCGCGGCGGCGAGGGGCCGCTGCGCAGCGGATCGTGAGGCCTTTGATGACCATTGAGTGGCGCGAGATCGGGCAATATGCGGCGCTGTATGTTACGGCGGGGCTGGTGCTGGCGACGACGTCTGTGATGGTTGTTCCCGTTTAATCGGGAGTATTGCGCCAGATGAATGCATGATCTGGTCGCGTCCGATCCTTGTGGCAGACCACTATCTTCTGAAAGCTTTATGATCAGCTTGAGCTAAGCTGAACGATATTGGCGCTGGCTGTTTTGGCGGGCGCTGATTGAGTTAGGCTATCGCCGCTCTGGATCGAGGCGATGACCGCCCACATGCCGCGCCACAACAGGCCGCGAAACAGGATCTTCCTGATCTCCGGCGCGATCACCAGTAGGTTGATGGCGCCGTTTGGGCTGCGATTGAACCTATTTGGTTCGAGGCCGACCAGGAAGGTCGCGCCGTGGCCGGCTCCCCAATTTTGGGGAGAACTCTGGGCTATTTGCCGCTTGGGCGGATGGGCTCAAACGCTAGAATGAAGACTC
>JAHQVS010000106.1 GCA_019634215.1 Paracoccaceae bacterium
CACGATTTCCCGTGAGACGCCTCGCCGCCATCAAACCATCTGGCAAGAATTTTGCTTTAGCTGACACATATCCGCAGCTTTCTTTCGTGGCCGGATTGACGACGGAAGATGGCGGCAGATATTCAAATGGTGCACAGCAGCATACTGTAATAATATGCAAGATGGGTGCTGTCGGGGCGCCCCCCATCGATCCGCGCCGGACAGAGCGCGACCATTTTTAGGAGGGATCTTATGGCGTTAGACGCGAAATCGACCGAAACGGCGGCGCGAACCAACCCGACCCTCCCAAATTTGCTCGCCCTCTGCGCTGAAGCCCTCGACAGCGCCGAAAGTGTCCTGGAAATCGCCCGTACCGCGGTGCGGGATCGGGTTGTGGCCGATGGCAAGATTTCCAGTTTGATGCTTGAGACGGAACAGCACGCCGCTCATGGATTCGCCTGGGTCGCCACCTATGTCGAAGCGTTGCGCCAAATGCTCGGCTGGGCGCGCCGATTGGAACAACAGGACGCCTTCGGTGAGCTGGAGCAGCTGATGCTTCAAGTCGCTTTCGGCGAATATCTGGCCCAACTCCAGGGTGGCGTGCCAATGAGCCAGGTTGAGGTGGTGCGGTTGCGCGACCTCGGCGTGACAGATCCGGCTGTGTTCGCCACGCCATCGGTGTATCGCCTCGTGTCGGAGGGCAACACTGACTCCGCGCGGGCCCGTATTGTCGAGTTGGCGTTGCAGCGCGGCGGGGCCGGCACCTTCGGCGCCACCGGCCTCGACGAAGAATTTGAGATGATCCGCGAACAATTTCTGCGCTTCTGCGAGGAGCGGGTCACCCCCCACGCTCACGGCTGGCATCTGCGCGATGAGCTGATTCCGATCGACGTGGTCGAGGCGATGGCGGAAATGGGCGTTTTCGGTCTGACCATCCCTGAGGAATATGGCGGCTTCGGCATGAGCAAGACCGCGATGTGCGTGGTCTCGGAGGAGCTGTCTCGCGGCTATATCGGCGTCGGCTCGCTCGGCACCCGCTCGGAAATCGCCGCCGAGCTGATCCTGTGCGGCGGCACTGAAGAGCAGAAGCGGGAGTGGCTGCCGAAAATCGCCAGCGCCGAAACCTTGCCGACAGCGGTGTTCACCGAACCCAACACCGGCTCCGACCTCGGATCGCTGCGCACTCGTGCTGTCAAAGACGGCGAGGAGTACGTCGTCACCGGCAACAAAACCTGGATAACCCACGCCGCCCGCACCGACGTGATGACCCTGTTGGCCCGCACCGACCCGGACAGCGCCGATTGGCGGGGCCTGTCGATGTTCCTGGCCCCGAAAACCCGCGGCGACTGCGACACCCCTTTCCCAGACGACGGCGTTTCAGGCGGCGAGATCGAGGTGTTGGGCTATCGCGGCATGAAGGAATATGAGCTGGCGCTCGACGGCTTCCGGGTGCCAGCTTCCAATCTGCTCGGCGGCGTCGAGGGCTTGGGCTTCAAACACTTGATGCAAACCTTCGAGAGCGCCCGGGTCCAAACCGCCGCCCGCGCGGTCGGGGTGGCGCAATCAGCTCTCGATATTTCAATGCGCTACGCGCAAGAGCGGGTCCAATTCGGCAAGGCGCTGATCAACTTCCCACGCGTCTACGGCAAGGTGGCGATGATGATCGTGGAGACCATGATCGGTCGTCAGCTCACCTATTTCTCCGCCCGTGAGAAAGACGCTGATCGCCGTTGCGACCTGGAGGCTGGCATGGCCAAGCTGCTTTGTGCTCGCATCGCCTGGGCGGCGGCGGACAACGGGTTGCAGATCCATGGCGGCAACGGCTTCGCTTTGGAATATCCCATCAGCCGCGTGCTCTGCGACGCCCGCATCCTAAACATCTTCGAGGGCGCGGCGGAGATCCAGGCGCAAGTGATCGCCCGGCGTTTGCTAGAGTCAAACAACTAAGAGGTAAAACGCTCCGCCAACAAACGCGCGGAGCGCCTACGCTTACCGTCGCCCGTAGGTGCACGGCACATTGTCGTCCGGCATTCCGTCGCAATCCACGAGATCAAAATGGATGTCGAGCGTGACTGCTAAGCCTGTTGGGCTTCCAACAAAGCCGATGAAATCCATCCCATAATCGAGCCGATAGATCTCACCTTCCAGTTCAAATCCCACTGCTCTGATTTCATTATAGTTTGGGATAAAGGCCGGATACGCTGCATCTTTGACCTTTCGCCACTTGAGCGTGATCGGCTTTGTCACGCCGAGCATTGTCAAATCGCCATGAAGCAAGCCAGCCTCCGGCTCCAGCAACTCCACTCTCTTGCTCACGAAGGTGATCTCTGGATGGCTTTCACTATCAAGATAATCCTGAGTATTCAGGTGTGCGTCACGCTCCATATGGTTTGAATCGATACTTGTGGCGTCCACAGTAAAAGTGACTCTGCTGTTTTCAGGAGTTTCCTCATCAATGAGGAAGCGACCATCATACTTGCGGAATTGCCCAACCGTACTGGAATAGCCAAGGTGATATATTTCCCATCCGACATAAGCGTGCCCGAGGTCCAGGGTCCATTGTTTCGGCGCGGCATCCGCCGTCCAGGCGAGGCCAGTTAGGACAAAAGCAGCAGCGAAGCGTTTGATCGTAGACATTGTCGTTCCCTCCCAGCCCTGCCGTCAGACTGACGACGGGGCTAAATCGAAAAGGCGTGGCGCTTGGCCACCGACCGACCGATAGAAGTTGAGGGGGTCAGGAAAAATCAAAGGAACAGCAGGGTACTCATGCGCAAATCGCACCAATAAAGTCATATACGCCATCGAGCAGGCGCTAATTACACGTCTACACTCATCGCCAGCACTCGACTAATCTGCGTTAGTGACCGGCCGCTCTCCTCCGACCATTGGTTAAACGCGCCTTGCACTGCGACCAGGGCGCATTTCGAAGCCGGCGCTTTGTCGACCACGCCATGCGCTATCAGCGCGGCGACCACCGAGCTGGAGAGCACGAAGCTCGACTTACCGATCCCGCGTAGGAAATATTGGCAGGTGCTCCCACCCATCCGCGCCCCGCGTTTCTTGAACAGCTCCAGCAGACCCACATAGTCGGCGTCAGGCCACTCAGCGATCGCCTTGGCCGCCGAGCCGCTCTCCGCCGCCAGCTCTTGTAGAAACCGCGCATTGACGCCGACTGCTTGGATTTTCGTAGCATGGCGGACGATGCCCGTATCGGCGAGCAACCGATCCAAATCCTCATCCGACATCAAGGTCCAGCGGCCAACTGGGAAACCTTCGAAGGCGGCCTCAAACCCATCCCATTTATTGTCGATCACCGACCAGTTGAACCCGGCCTGAAACACCCGCCGGGTCATCTCCGCCAGCAGCCGATCATCGCCAAGTTTTGCGATCTGCTTCGGTGTCTTCTGGCCGATTTTGACGGGCGTCAGCATCGCGTCCAACGCCTTACCGCCGCCCTTACGAGCCGCCGCCGCCGAGAAAACCTCATCAAAATTTTTCATTGCGGCGCCTTTGGCCAGCTGGAGGGCATGCTGAAGCCTCACCCTTGTAACGGGCATAATTATCAGATCAAAAAGAGAACATAAAGCGATTATTGCGCACGCGACAGTGCTAGATGCGCGCCAAGACCAATCAACACACTACCGCCGAGATAGCGCGCAACGCGCTCTGTCGTCGAGGAGGACCGCACCGCCCGCACCACCCGGTCGGTCAGATACACAGTGATGATGTCGGCGCTGCTGAACATCAGGTTGACGAAGGTCCCCATCACTAGGAACTGCACCCACAATGGCCAGGTGGCGCCGGGGTCGACGAATTGCGGCAGGAAGGCGATGAAGAAGATCGCCACCTTGGGATTCAGAACCTCGACCATCACGCTCTCCAGAAACGCGCGACGGGCCGATTTCCGCACGGCCAAGGCGGGAAGTTCGGTCATCTCGCCTCCTTGGCGACGCCGAAGCATTTGCACCCCGAGCCAGATCAAATAGCCAGCCCCCGCCACCTTCAGCACGAAGAACGCCATCGGCGCGTGCAGGAAAATCGCGGACAACCCCAGCGCCGCAGCGATCACATGCACATAGCAGCCGAGATGAATGCCAAGCGCGGCGAACAAACCCGCCCGCCGCCCCCGCGCCAGGGTTTGCGCCGCCGTGTAGAGCAAGGCCGGGCCAGGGAAATAGGCGAACAACAGGGTGGCGATCAGGAAGGGGATCAGGAGGTCGATGCCGGGCATGGAGCGCCTTTCAGCAAGCGATGGATTGGGCCAAAGATAGACAGTCACGGGAACGGGTAACGTCCAACAACTTGCTCCACCGCTATGGTGTGACTGTGAAGCTATTCGTTCCTAACGGAATTCGTCAGTCCATCCCAAGGCAGAACCGAAAATTTAACGCCATGGGACGAGGCAGGCATAATTCTGGGCCGCAGTTGGGTCGACGGTATTCGGCTCCAGATGCACGATTGATTTTGGGTCGGCAAAGCCAGCCTGACGAAGAAAATCAAGATGGATGCCTATCTCGAAGCGACCGGGCTCAAATTCCCAAGACGCGCCATCCGGCTTAATGAAGTCGCCATTCACTAGCACACCACCTTTCGGCAATGTCTCAAAGCACCGGGCATAGACATCTGCGATCGGTTCCCGGCCACCAAGGTCGTGGGGCGCCCAAGTTGATATGACGGCGTCCGGCTGCCGCGAGAGCTTACCCGGCCAGGATTGGTCCGTCAGATCGGCGTTGGTGAATACGACACGGCCAGAATGATCTCCGATCGTCTCACGCGCGATGTCGAAGAAGGCCTGTGAAAAATCGAGAGCTTCAAGTGTCAACGTGTCGTGGCGATCAAGAATGTGCCGTGCGATATAGCCTGGGCCAGTCTCAAGTTCGACGACATGAGGGGCGGTTTTTTCGAGTTTCCTCACCTCGCCAAGGATCATATCGAACAACTGTAGCCTAGGCTCCGTCGGCACGAACCTGTCGGCCCATCCACGAACAAACGCAGCATCATGAAACTCGTGCGGAGCGCCGACAAACCCCGTCATCGCGAATGGCTCCTCTACGGCGGGTATGTAACCCGCACCGGAAATCTCCAACTATTCCATGTGGAAGACAACATCTGGAAACGTCAGCCGCCGCCTTTGACTAATCC
>JAHQVS010000107.1 GCA_019634215.1 Paracoccaceae bacterium
ACCACGCCAATCAGCAGTAGGGTGATTAACGGGACCGCGTGCCGGTCGTAGATATAGCTGAGCACAGTCAGCCCAAAACTGAGGCAGATCATAAACAGGCACATGATCGACAAAGCGCCGACGATCTGAAAGAAGCCGATCGGCATCGTCATCATGAACGCCATAAAGCCCAGCACGGCGGCGGCTGATATAAGCCGCAGGTCGGACCGAAACGCGGTGCGCCGCACGTCATCGTAAACGTTCGGGTCGCGCTTGCTGCGCCGCCAACTTGACCAAAGCAGGAAGACGCCGATCATCATAGCCATGAAAGCCGCGCCGTATAACAGGGCCACTGTCCGCGACAAGCGCTCCAATAGCTCGCCGTTCCCTGGCCCGAACAGGGGCTCAACGGAGGCCGCCGCCGACATGCCGATCGCGGCGGCGAAGCTTGGCGCGGCGCCGACGATCCGCGGGGCCCATTTCGCAATCCAAGCCTCAGCGCCGCTTTCGCGATGCAGCGCCTCGAAACTGTCAGCGTCTGCAAGGGTTAGCGCACGAGCATGGTACCACAGCACATAGCCAGTGACGAACAACAGCCCCAGGAAAGCCATCAGGCGCAGGTTGGCGTCGGCGTTAATGGAGGCGAGGTTAAAATCTTCGGCGAATAGCCAATAGATCTCTCGGGTCTGCCCTGGCACCGCGAAAGCGATCACGCCCAACAGAGCAGTGACCAGCGGCGCCCGCATCACATACAGGACCTTGGAGATCCGACGATAGGTCGAGCGCATGGTGATGGCGCGTAAGCTTAAGCCGGTGAACCAACGGACTTTCGGCGACTCCGCTGGCGTCCCTCCATCGACCGCATCGGGCGTCGTGTCTGACATGGTTTCCCCTCACCTCACGCGCCGGACCGCACGCGTCCGGCCTGCTGAACCTGGTGACCGCACGCCCGAAAACAGGGCGATCAGGCCAGTTTTCCCCATAGATCGTATTCGCTCGCCTCATCGATATCGACGTTAATCACGTCGCCGACGGCAAGCGTCTCAAAACCTTCATCAATGAACACTGAACCGTCGATCTCCGGCGCGTCGCGCATGGAGCGGCAAGAGGCCCCATCCTCGTCGATCTCGTCGACAATGACCGGCAGGGTCCGACCCACCATCCCCGCCAGCTTCTCGGCGCTGATCTCCTGAGCGGCGGCCATAAAACGCTCCCACCTCTCCTGCTTGACCGCTTCGGGAACATGATCCGTCAGCTCATTGGCGGCGGCGCCCGCGACGTCCTCATACTTAAAGCAGCCGACGCGGTCGAGCTTGGCGGCCCGTAGCCACTGGAGCAACTCCTCGAAATCCGCGTCGGTCTCGCCGGGAAAACCAACGATAAATGTGGAGCGCAGGGCCAAGTCGGGCACATCCCGCCGCCACGCCTCAATGCGGGTCAATGATTTCTCTTGATTGGCTGGGCGGCGCATGGCGCGCAACACCGAGGCGCTGGCATGCTGAAGCGGCATATCGAGATATGGGAGGATAAGCCCCTCCGCCATCAACGGGATAAGCCGGTCAACATGCGGATAGGGATAGACGTAATGCAGCCGAACCCACGGGCGCGAGGCCTCTCCCCCGACCGACCCCAAGGCCGCCGCCAAATCGACGATATGGGCGGGCACATCAACGGTCTCGCCGCTGTCGCGGCGACGCCAAGGGCTGGCCTCATGGCCGATGTCGACACCATAGGCGCTGGTGTCCTGGCTGATCACCAACAGCTCTCGGACCCCGGCCGCAACCAAACGTTCCGCCTCACGCAACACATCGGCTGCGGGGCGCGAGCTTAACGGGCCGCGCAGGCTCGGAATGATACAGAATCGGCACTTATGGTTGCATCCCTCGGAGATCTTTACATAGGCGTAGTGACGTGGCGTTAGGCGCACCTCATGACATTCCACCGCCCCCTCTCGAGCCAAGGCGATGTCGGCGGGCGGCGGCGTCAGATCCACGAAAGGTTGATGCGGGCGCGGCGCGGCATCTCTCACTGCCGCGACCACCTGCTCATATTGCTGCGGACCGGTGACAGCCAACACGCTGGGATGCGCCGATCGAATGGCGTCGGCGTCCTTCCCGAGACAGCCAGTGACAATCACCCGGCCATTCTCTGCAAGCGCTTCGCCAATGGTCTCCAGACTCTCGGCCTTGGCGCTGTCGAGGAAGCCGCAGGTGTTCACGATCACCGCGTCAGACCCCTCATAGCTCGGGCTGATCTCATAGCCTTCAGCCCGTAGGCGGGAGAGGATGCGCTCGCTGTTCACCAGCGCTTTCGGGCATCCCAGCGACACCATGCCGATTCTCGGCGGCGGCGTGCTCAGATCCAAGGGAGCGCCTTGCGGCTCGGAGGTGTGGTCAGACGGCATCCAATTCGCCTTATCGGTGACGGGTCGACCCCGGTTTCACCCCATCGGCGCTGTGAGGAGGGGCGCCTCACACGCTCCAGAGGCGCCTTCGGCGTATACCCTTGTCCAAGCTGCGACGCTAGAGCTTCATTGCAGCAGATTTGGGCCCGGTATATGGCCTGGACCCTATATATGCGGTATAGGCGGTGGAATTGCGTAATAAGTAAGCGTTCATGAGGCCCTGATGTCGTCACCAGGCGATCGTATCGACCTGCTGGAAACTTTCATCCGCATTGCCGAGACCGGCGGCATCGGCGCAGCGGCGCGCGCGTTGAACACCTCGCAGCCTACCGTCAGCCGACGGCTGCAACAGTTAGAAGGGCTGATGGGTGCGAAGCTGGTGCAGCGCGACACCCAGAGCCTGAACCTGACACCGGCGGGCGCGCGACTGCTGCCCACCGCCCGGGAAATGACCGCGCGCTGGAACGGCTTGTCGCGGATCACCGACGACGCCGACGGTGAAATCATGGGCTTGGTGCGCTACGCCGCCGCCGCCCCGTTAGGCGACAGCGCTCTGAATGACCTGCTGGCGGCGTTCTTGATCCAGTTCCCAGGCGTCCAACTCTCGGGCCGGGAAATCGACGGCCCGCTGGACCTCGCCGCCGAAGATTTGGACTTCGCGCTGTTCACAGGCAAACCACCAAGCAGCGCCAGCGGCATCTCCACACGTGAGATCTATAACGCGCCCAAAATCCTATGCGCAGCGCCGCGGCTGGCTGAGCGGCTGGAGATCCGCCTTGGCGTCGATATCGAATATTGCGAACCGCTGGCGTTGGATGGCGCACCGATCGTCGCGATGGGGCCGCTTCGGGACGAGACCCTGCGCTTCATCGGTCGGCGAGAGGAGACGGTCGACGTCGTGTTTGACATGGTCGCCGCTTTCGACGCCCACGGCCCCGCGTTGCGGCTGGCCAGCCTCGGGGTCGGGATGGCGCTGCTGCCGAATTGGCTCGCCGCGCCCTATCTGCGCGACGGGCGGCTGTTGCGGGTCGCGGCGGAATGGAGCGCCGAGGCGGAGGCCGTCACACTCGCTTGGTCGTCCCGCCGCTTTCATAGCGCCGCCGCCTCCAGTCTACTGGCCATTATCCAGGAGGAGGGGCCGTCTCTTCTCGCTGGTTAAAGCTCTCAAAAGCCTTCTCAGGCGGCACGTATTGAGGCGCCGGCTCTCGATTGGGCTGGCGGGATTGCGGAAGAGGTTCGGCTGATAAAAGCCGCTCGGAGGGGGCCGGTCCCGAGTCTCCGGGCGCTGGGATGGGGCATCGGCCTGAAACCGGCATAGGCACGGACCCGTCCGGGCAACGGGAGTCGCAGCTCGAGGAATCCGCGCAAGCCTCTTGCAACACGCCAGCGCCGAATTTAGCGACTCTCTCCCGTGAACAGCCAGACGCGCCCATCACACCCCAGGCGGTCAACACTACGCCGACGATACACACAGAAACACGGCGACTCGAAGGTCTGTCTATACAATAGATTTCTCCCCCGTTTTGTTGTTTTACCATGGTCACTCCTTCACGGAGCGCTGCTACGCAAATATGCCTGACGAGGCGGACTCCTGAGTTGACATGGTTTACTCCCGAAAACGCCATGGGGAAATATTTCCTTCACCCCGCAAAGCCACCTCGGCGACGGACACGCCCAGACAGCTATTGGTCCGCTCGCCTCCCTGAAAAACCTGTGCGATTGTCAGGAGTGGCGCGCACTGTCTTTCGTCGCCGCCATGGATGGACTAGGTAACGCCCTCATCCCTTGCCACCGCGACTCCGGAGAGGACCCCGCCGCGATGTCCGCAGATCTCGCCTTTACGCGCTACGCGCCGCCGCCGCCCACATCCTACCATGTCGCACTGGCGAACTGGTTGGAGCGGCGCGAGCCGACGCTGTGGCGACGCTTCGCCAGCGCCGAGGCGCGGACGGAGGCGGCGGATGGGCTGCGGCTAGAGATTTTGAAGTCATCCTATCGCCTCGATCCAGAAACCCATGCCGGCCCGTACGCCATGGCCCAGGAGATCGCCGAGGCGATGGCGCTCACCGCGCCGGTGTTGCTGTACCAGGCCGAACGGGGGCGGTTGTCGCTCGGTGGGCGCAACGCCGCGCTGTTTTTCGAGCCCGACGCCGCCCATATCGTTTTCAGTGGCGACGCGCTGACCGCCCTGGACGACGCCGAGCGGCGATTCGTCATTGGCCATGAGCTGGCGCATCATCTGCTCTGGTCGCTGGAGGATGGGCGGTTCTGGACTTCTGCACGTCTGCTCGACGCCGCCTCCCACGCCCCCGGTAGAGCCGACAGCTGGGCGGAAACCGCTCGGTTGGAGAAGCTCTACACCGAGGTGTACGCGGACCGGTTCGGCCTGTGGGCGATCGGGGATCTCGATCCGGCCCTGAGCGGGCAATTGAAACTCGCCACCGGGCTAAATGACGTCAGCGCGGCAGCCTTCTTGGCCCAGGCAGAGGAGGCGCTGGCTGGCGGCGCCGCCAAGGGAGAGGGGGGCGGCGCAGAGGGCGAAACGCATCCGGAAACCTTCATCCGCGCCGCTTTATTGGCTGAATGGGCGCATGACCCCACCAGCGCCGAGGCGCGGGCGCGGGCGCTGATCCAGGGCTCGGCGCCACTGCAACGGCTGGACATCCTGGCCCAGGAGCATGTCGCGGCCTTAACTCGGTGGCTGCTGTCCGAATTCATCACTCACCCCTGGACCACCCGTGAGCCGATCATGAGTCAGGCGCGCGCTTTATCCCCTGACATCGCAGAGACGCTGCTCGCGCCCCGGATCGACTCAGAGGAAGGCGATATTGACGCCCTGCGCTCGGCGGTGTCCTCCAGCCACCCGACCATCAAGGAATATTTCGCGTATCTGATGCTCGACTTCACGGCGGCCGACCATCAGCTCAGCGACGTGATGCTGGCCGCCGCCTTGATCTTCGCGGAGGATTTCGGCCTCTCCAATGAGCTGAAAAACGTCGCGGCCAAGGAGCTGAAGACCACCAAAACCAAACTCGCCGAGCTGGAGCGCAACGCCGTCGCAATCCTGGCGCGGGCGGAATTGTCGCTCGCCGCGCGGGACGACGCGCCGTCGCTGTTCCAAGAGAGCCAAGCCATTCGGGGAGATGTCGCGTGACGCCAGCCAATCCACACGCAAGCCCGTCAGGCGCTCAGGGCTCGCTGCTGCCCGGCGGCCTCGCCTATCAAGATTTCCACGATCTCCTGAAAGAGTTCGCCGCCTACGAGGCCATCGGCACCGACGATGCACTCTCGGCGCTGCTGCCGCTGATGCGGCAAGTCGCCGATCTGCACGAGATTAACCGCGTCGCACCGCTGGACGGGGTCGAGGATTTACGGGTCGACAGGGGCCGATTGTGGTTCGGCAATGACCGTGCCCGCGAACCCCGGCGTATGACTTATGAGATCAGCCGGATGCAAGGCATGGCCGGCATGCTCGACATCGGCGCAGCGCCGCCCCGCTTCGACGATGAGGCGAAGGAGCTGATCCATGTTTCCAGCGAACGGCCGACAAAACCTGGGTTTCTACTCGGCTATCGCTGCTGGGAGCACGCCGTCGGTCATCACGACCCGCTAACCGACATCTTCTCGCTCGGCCTGATCGGCGCAAGCCTCGCCACCGGTCTGGACCTGACCGAGCCTGACCAGCTGCAAGCCTTCGTCACGGCGCGCCGGCGGCTGACCCAGCTTAACCGCCGCCTGCATCCCACCGCCGCCGATCTGCTGATGAGAATGACCGAGCTGGACCGCCGCCGCCGGGCGCAGGACCTGCGGCGCATGATCCATGGTTTCGAGACCCATCGTCAGAGCCATCGCTCCCATCACGGCGGCGGTTTCGGCGCGGAGCCGCAAAATCGCGACGCCAAGATCCTGACCGAGCTGCGCGGCCGGTTATATGATCTCTCCCGCCGCAATAAGCTGATTTACCACAAGCCCTCCGCCACCGAGCTGAACCTGACAGAGGCCTCGGCGCCGATCGTGCTGCATGTTGGCGCGATCCGGCCCGAGCAGCTGTTCACCTGGACCGGCGATCTCCCACGACGGCTGCTCAGCCGCGAACCGTTGGAGCTGTCGGAATTTATCCGTTTCGAGGAGATGGTGTACGCCCCCGCCGCCCTCGACAAGCTGCGCACCCAGGCCCGCAAGGACCGCACCGAATTCGGCTTCTCGCAATTGCGGCTGGTGATCTGCTTCCTGCGCTGGCGCAACCTGAAGGAGGCGCCGGACGAGCCGATTTCCTCGCCGCTGCTGCTGCTGCCGGTGGAGCTGAAGAAACGGCGCGGGGTGCGGGACAGCTATGATTTGCGCGCCGCTTCCCAGGACGCCGAGGTCAACCCGACCCTGCGGCGGTATTTGAAGCTTCTCTACGGCGTCGAGCTGCCGCCAAGCGTGGATTTGGAGCAAGAGGGCGAGATTGATCGCCTGTACCAGCTCCTGCGCGATCAGATCGCCGAAACCGAGCCCAGCGTACGGTTGGAGAAGATCGACAAGCCGCCTGTCCGGGAAATATATGTCCGCGCACGGCGGCGGGTGGATCTTTACAAAAAACGCTCCAAACCCGCCGGCCCCGGAGTGAAGCGTTATGGCGAGCTGGCTTATTCCTACGCGCCAACCAATTTTCGCCCCCTGGGCGAGCAGCTATACCACACCTTCATCGCCCCCGATCTCTTACTGGAGCTGAACGATCAGAAACAGCGGCCCTCGGTGGTCGCCGCGACGGCGACTGGCGCCGCCAAGCCCAAAACCGCCGCAACGGCAGCGGCGGAGAAGAAAGCAGATACCAAGCCGCAGGTCGAAGACGCGATTTTAAGCGCGAGCGAAACGCAGTGGGCCTTCGACCTTTGCTCCGTGACGCTGGCGAATTTTAACTATCGTAAAATGTCGCTGGTGCGAGACTTTGATGCGCTTCTGGAGGGGGATGTCGCCGCCCCCGCCAACCCCGCCCGCCCCGAAGAGGACACCCCGCTGTTCGCCCACGCCGCCACCGGCAGCGCCGAACCGCAAATAATCGGCAAGGCGGCGTTCCATGCGCTGTTCCACGACGGCCCAAAACCGATCGCCGCGCCCCCAAGCGCCCCGCCGCTGGAGGAGCGCTATCCGGTGATGCCGAGCGATCCGACCCAGGACGTCGCCATCGCCCGGGCCCGCGCGGGCGAGAGCTATGTGATCCAGGGCCCGCCCGGCACCGGCAAATCGCAGACCATCGCCAACCTGGTCGCCGACTTCCTGGGGCGCGGCAAACGGGTGTTGTTCGTCTGCGAGAAGCGCGCGGCGCTCGACGTGGTGCATCATCGGCTTGAGGCGCTGAATCTGCATCGGCTCTGTGCGCTGGTGCATGACAGCCAGGAGGACAAACGCGGGTTCGTTCAAGATATCAAAGGCTTGTATGAGAATTGGATTGGCGCAGCCGCCAACCCTAAGCTCGACCGCAGCCGACAAGAAGCGGCGGCCTCGGCTGCGCGGGGCCTCGGCCCGCTAACCGAAGTCGACGCCGGCATGACCTCTGACGCTGGCGGCGCGCTCGTGCATCAGGTGGTGGAGCAAGCCGCCGCCGCTCAGGAGCTGGCCGACGCCGCACGCGCCCGTCTCGGCGAGACCCCATTGGGCGCGCTGCCGAGCCTCGCCGATTGGCGTGAAGGCCGCCCGGCGGCGCTCGCAGTGGAGACCGCTCTGAAACGCCTCGGCGCCGATCCGGTTCTGGCGCGGCATCCGGCGCGCTATGTCTCGGCGGACGCGGCCGCTGATCCCGCGCTGTTCGCGCGGCTGACCGAGGCCCTCAACGCTCTTGGCCCCCAGCTCGACGCCTTGAACGCCGCCGCCGAGCTGCTTGCCCGCCGCCGCGCTCGCGGCGAGGATGGCGCCGCCGCCGAG
>JAHQVS010000108.1 GCA_019634215.1 Paracoccaceae bacterium
ATTGAGCGCGACGAGGCTAGGCTGCCCGCCCTGGGCTTTCGGGTATTGGCGGAGGGCGACGTTCTGCTGATCCGCGCGCCGACGGATATGCTGGAGCAAATTCTCTCGGAATACCGCCTGGAGGTTGTCTCTGAGCGCCGAGACCGCGATTTGGCCCTGGACCGCGATGTCGAATGGCAGGACGCCACCCTCCTAGAGGCGGTGGTCAGCCCCGGCTCCTCATTGGTTGGGCGCAACGCACGGCTGGTGGACAGGGTGTTTGGCAGAAACGTAACGCTGCTGGCGCTGTCCCGCAGCGGCGCGCCGATCACCGGACGCCTGCGAGAGCAAATCTACCAACCGGGCGACGTCGCGCTGTTACAGGGCGAGCGCGCGGCATTGTCTGAAATCATAGAGCGGTTCCAACTACTCCCCCTCGCCGAACGCGGGCTGGATCTTGGCAACGCGCACAATCCATGGCCGGCGTTAGCGATCTTCGCGGCGGCGATCACTTTAGGCGTCAGCGGCATGGCCCCGATCGCAGTGGCGTTCATCCTAGCGGTGATCGCGTTTGTGGCGCTCGGCATCCTGCCATTGCGCGATTTATATTCGGACGTCGATTGGCCCGTGATCGTGATGCTGGGTGCAATGTTCCCACTCGGCGAGGCCCTGGCGCACACTGGAACCACAAGCCTGTTTGCTGAGAGCCTGAACTCAGCCACCGCCGCCGTCGGTTTCGCTCCTTGGGGCGTTTTGACGGTCGTGTTGGTGGCGACCATGTTCCTCTCGGACATCATCAACAACGCCGCAACAGCAGTGTTGATGGCGCCGCTCTCCGCTGAGATCGCCAATAGTTTGGACGTCAACCAAGACGCATTTTTAATGGCGGTCGCTGTTGGGGCCTCCTGCGCTTTCCTCACGCCGATTGGCCACCAATGCAACACGCTGGTGATGGGCCCCGGAGGCTATAAGTTTGGAGACTATTGGCGCATGGGCTTGCCGCTGGAGGCCGTCATCGTAACGGTTTCGGTTCCCGCGATTTTGTGGGCATGGCCTCTCTGAGGCGAAAGGCGATCACGCCGCGCCTCTACGGAAAATAGAGCAAACAATGCCGGCAGATACTAAAAAGGACCTACGGATTTCTCCGTAAGCCCTCAATCGCGTTAAGCGAGAAGCAGGCGATTAATCCGCCAGCTCCAGATTTTCAGCAGATGATTTTCCGTTGCGGCCCGTAGTGAGCTCGTACCGCACTTGCTGACCGTCGCGAAGGTCGTCGAGCCCGGCTCGCTCCACTGCGGAAATATGCACGAACACATCTTTCCCGCCATCGTCAGGTTGGATAAAGCCGTAGCCTTTGGTTCGATCGAACCACTTCACAATACCAGTCGTCATTCGTAGGTCCTTAAGCCTTATAGCCACGACAAAAGGCGCCGCAGCTTCGTATCATGCTTCAAAGATGTTGTGTTGGAGGACCCATATTGGTTTTGCGAATAACGCAGATAACGAAATATGAGATCCAAAATCCTTGCTAGCTGACGCCGGATAGTTAGTCGTCCTCACATCAATATGCAACAGTCCTTTTTATCAAATAACATATTTTCGACACCTTTCCTCAAAATCAAGCCGAAGAAAAGAACACAGCAATCAATTACACTACATCCCGGCTGGCGAAGCTAAAAACTCAATTAAAACATATGGATATCCAATTAAAACGATCACAACCAGGTGTGCTCAAGTTAAACACTCATACTAATCCGTTCGCTTTCGCGAACGGGTCCCAATCCGAGACCTCACGCCACTCATACTCCGCCTCCATCGCGACATCTCGGGCTCTTTGAAGGCCAAACAACTTCGCAATCACCGCCAAGCTCATGTCCATACCGGCGGAGACGCCTGAGGATGTGAAGAAGGCTCCGTCCTCAACCCACCGCGCCTGCCGCACCCACTCAACTCCCTCAGATTGCTCAGCGACCCAATGGAACGCCTGTTTATTGGTTGTCGCCCGGCGGCCCGCCAAAAGCCCAGCCTTCGCCAACAACAATGCACCGGTGCAAACGCTGGCGGTCATCTCAGCGCGTGCGCTGAGTCTTTGTAAGGAGGCCAACAGAGCCGTGTTGTGGGCTTGCTGGCCCGCGCCTGGGCCGCCGGGAACCAATAGGACATCACAAGCACTCACATCCGACAGAGAACTGTCGCGGACCACCTGAGGCCCTTGGGCGCTGGCGACCGGCTCCGCCAGCTCGGAGACGATCCGGATCTGCACATCCTCGCTCAGCAACCCGAACATCTCCAGAGGGCCGAACAGATCCAGCAGCTCAAACCCCGGAAAAACGACAGCCGCCACCGTTCGCCGAACAGCTCCGTCCCCAGGCAGAGGACTCTCCTGCTGATCCTGTGCAGGCATCAACCCGGCTTCGCTTTCGCGGCCTCCAAAGCCGCCCAAATCTTTTGCGGCGTTAATGGTGTGGAGAGTGTCTCGACGCCAGCCTGACGCAACGCGTCCAAGACCGCTAGCGTCGCGGCGGGTATGGCGCCGACGGACCCAGCCTCGCCGCAGCCCTTCACCCCAAGCGGGTTGGTGATGGAAGGGCTGGCCTCCGTCAACTCAGCATCGAAGTTGGGGAAATCGTCGGCGCGCGGCATACAATAATCCATGAAGGAGCCGGTGAGCGGTTGGCCGGTGTCAGGGTCCCACACGGCGGTCTCCAACAGTGCTTGACCGACGCCCTGCGCCACCCCGCCATGCACCTGACCCAACGCCAGCAGCGGATTCAGAACCCGTCCGAAATCATCAACAATGCTGTAGCGCTTGAGGTGTGGCCAGCCTGTCTCGGGATCGACTTCCACCTCAACGATATGCGCGCCGTTTGGATAGGTGGATTCGCGATCAGATACGCCACCTTCGCCCAACAATTCGCCATCGCCTTCGCCGATCGCCACGTCGCCGCCCTCCAGCGCCGCCGCGACCTGGAACAGGTTCACCGCCTTATCGGTCCCAGCGACCCGGAACACGCCACCATCGGCTGCGGAAAACTCAATATCCGCGACTGCGGCCTCCAGCCGCTCCGCCGCCGCCTCCCGGCCTTTCTGGACCACATCATCCGCCGCCAAGAAGAACGTGCGATGCGCCATGATCAGCGACCGTGAGCCGCCAGTGCCCCCCCGAGCGGCAGCGCATCGCTGTCCCCATGGGCGAAGTCGATCACACTGATATCGACGCCGAGCTTCTCGTGGATGATTTGGGCCCAGGCGGTCTCATGGCCCTGGCCGGTCGACTGGGTGCCAATCAGCGCCTCCACCCGGCCATTGCCGCGAATTCGGATGCGGGCGACTTCGTTCGGGCCGCCGCCGGTGCGCTCCATATAATACACGACGCCGACGCCCCAGAGCCGTCCACGCGCCCGCGCCTGCTCACGCCGGACCTCGGCGCGGCGATAGTCGGCTATCTCCAGCGCTTGATCCAGAGTCGCCACGCAGTCGCCGCTGTCATAGCTCGCACCGCTCCAGGTTTTGTAGGGCATATCGGCGGCGGTCAGCAGATTGCGGCGGCGCAGTTCCGCCGGATCGAGGCCAACGGCCCGCGCCGCTTTGTCCATCACCATCTCGGTGAGATTAATTACCTCAGGGCGCCCGGCGCCGCGATAAGCGTCTGTGGGGGTGGTGTTGGTGAACACGCCCTCGGTCTGCGCATACGCTGTGGGCAAGCGATACATGCCGCCCATAATTGGCGCGGAGAAGATGGTGTGGATGGCGGCGCCGACCTGGCTGTAATAGGCGCCCAACCCGGAGAGACCATGAAACCGCATCGCCAACAGACGGCCATCGGCGTCAAACGCGCCCGCAGCCTCCGCCCAAAGGTCTCGGGCCTGCGCGTCCGACAGAAAACTCTCAGTGCGATCGGCTGTCCACTTTACGGGGCGTCCAAGCTTTTGCGCCGCCATGGCGCACACCGCATATTCCGGGTGCACCATCAGCTTCATGCCGAAGCCGCCCCCGACATCGGGGGTGATCACACGCACCCGCTCCGCCTCAACGCCAAGATGTGAGGAAATACGCGCCCGCATGGCGTGCGACCCCTGGGTGGCGCAGGTGACGGTCCAGCGGCCCGCGCCGTCGTCATATTTCACATTGACCGCACGCGGCTCCATGGCGTTGACGATCAACCGCTGGGCGACGACCCGCTCCGTCACCACATGGTCGGCGGCGGCGAAAGCGGCCTCTGTGGCCGCCTTGTCGCCGACCTCCCACTGATACGAGCGGTTGTTTGGCGCGGAGTTATGCAACAGCGGCGCGCCGTCGGCCAAGGCGGCGCGAAGATCAACCACCGCCGGTAAATCCTCCAGCTTTAGATTAATCATCTCCGCCGCGTCTCGCGCCTGAGCCAAGCTCTCCGCAACGACCATTGCGACCGGCTGGCCGACATAGCGCACCCGGCCACGGGCAAGATGCGGGTGCGTCACCGGCGCGATATCCGAACCGTCGGCGTTAGCGATCGGCGCCAGCGAGGCGAGATCTTTCATCCCCGCCGCGCGCGCGTCAGAGTCAATGTAGACCGCCAAAACTCCCGGCGCGCCGCGCGCCGCTGCAACATCCAAAGCTGTGATTTTCGCGTGCGCCGCCGGTGAGCGCAGAAACACCGCATAGGCTTGACCTGGCTCGGTGATGTCATCGACAAATTGGCCGGCGCCACGCAGGAACCGGTCATCCTCCTTACGGCGTACGGGTTGTCCGACGCCAAACTTCATCACACCGTCGAGCATGACGCACTCCCCTCGCAAAAATGGATGGACTGTCTCACGAGCGTGAGGGTGCACCGCAACAAACCGGCGTCAACACCTCCGCTAGATGGAACTGACACTTTCTCTCACTTCACCATGCGCTGACATAAGCGGGACGGAGCAGGCCGGTGGCGGGATCGAGCCAAAAGCAACGCGCCCAGTGGGTGCCTGGATGCCAGCACCAAGCGCGGCGCCCCTCCTGGATTCCCGCATTCCAATCCTCGCGGTGCGTTTCGGTTTCCGACCAGAGGCCATCTTCATCCTCGAACTCGAAGCGATCAGCCTCCTTTTGATCAAGCGGCCACTGCGTATGATCGGCCATGGAGAAGGCGGCTTGCGGCGGCCCGGCTTTGCCCTTGTATACTAGGGCGACGCCCTCTCTCGTCTCGGGTTTATCCCCGCCAATCCCAGGTGGGGCGAGGTCGTCGAGGGTTGTCACCTCGGCCCAGATCAGCGCGCCGTCCGGAGCATGGATGCGCCAGAGCACCCCCACATTCAGACAGTCCGGCCCCTCGAAGGTGGTTGTTAAACGATGCGGCGCGGCGTCCTCGCCGTTGAAATGGATCTCAGCCTCAAACGCCAGATCACAGCCGGTCTCGGGCGCTTGGGCGGTCGCCGGCGCGGCGGCGCTACTGGCAATCAGGGCGACGGCGACGAGCATGGTGTGACGCATGGGCGGTTGTCCTCTCAAGCGCGGCGCGAGACGGGGACCGACTCCCCACAGGACGCTATCACCATCCACGCTCGCGGAGCTGCGTCAATCCGATCACAAGGGGATGAATGGCGCACAAACTGGGGCCTGAGCTCAGAAGGGGAGCCGCCGCCCCTGATAATCCTCAAACACGCCGGTAGTCGTTAGCGACAAGGCGTCAAACCTTTTCAAGAGCCCTTCAGCGCTCTGCTGCGTCGAAATGTCGGCGGCGGCGCCGCCCATCTCGGTCCGCACCCAACCGGGATGATAGGCGCCCACCGCAACGCCCTCCGCCGCTAACTCGGCCGAGAGATTGAGCGCCAAGTTGGTCGCCGCCGCCTTGGAGGCGCAATAGGGGTAGGCCGCCCCCCGGTTGGAGGCGCGCGCGGTCGATCCCATGTTGGAGCTAATCACCGCGATTTTACCAGGATTGGCGCCCTTCAACAAATGCCGAAGGACCCGCACGGTGAGGTAAGGGCCAAACACATTGGTCATCAGAACGGAACGCCAAGCCGCTGCGTCATGGGCCGGGTCGTCCAACGCGCCATAGGAGTTGAGCACTCCGGCGTTAGCGACCAACAAATCCAGCGACCGACCGGCCAACCGCTCAGCC
>JAHQVS010000109.1 GCA_019634215.1 Paracoccaceae bacterium
CGCCATCATTCAGCTGTCGCATTCGGCAGGAATGTCCGTTGTCGCGCAGGGCGTTGAACGAATGGATCAGGCCACACTCCTGGCGGAACTCAACTGCGATATGCTTCAGGGGTATCTATTCGCCAAACCTATGCCGCTTGAGATGTGCCTCCAGTACCTAAATGAAGAAACTAGATCTCAAGCCAAGCTTGGCTATAAAATTGCTTAAGCTCCAATATCTCACACGGCTTCATTCTCAACAGATAAAAGCCCCAGGACAAGCTCGGATAGAAGAGCGTGATCTATGTTGAACGCGTCAACAAGATCCTGTCCAATAGGATCAAGCATCTCAACGGCTCTCAAACCTTCACTGACCAATCGTTCGGCATGCGCCTCGTGCAAAAAATAAAGTCATCCAACGGATCTTGGCCTGTGGAAGAGCGGCCAGTCAAGCGTCGCCTATGCAACTCCAGATTGCTGATCGCAACATTCAGTGAATGGCTGGCGTTCTTAAGGCCTGGTCACCACCATCGAGTGCTCAAGCCATCTGTTTGTTTTTCAGCTATAGCCCGGCGCGATAAGCTATAAAAAGCCTCTCATCGCAGGAAAGTCTTTCGAACCTTCCCGTTCGGGTTCCTTGGCAAAGGTTCTTCAACAATGACATAGCGGTCGGGTCGTTTATAGTCGGATAAATGGCTGGCAACATGGTCGGCGAGGCGATCTTGCAAACCGCTGCGATCAGCATGAAGCGTTGGTGTGACGATAGCCTTCACGCGCTCGCCTAATACCGGGCAGGGGTAGCCGACGACAGCGCATTCCTGCACGTCTGAGTACAAAGCCAGGGCGTTCTCAACTTCGACTGAATAGACTTTATAACCGCCGCGATTTATCATATCCTTCTTACGGTCGACGATGCGCACAAAGCCGTTCATATCTTTAGAACCAAGATCGCCCGACTTCCAATATCCACCAACAAAGTTGGCGGCAGTCGCCTCCGAATTATCCCAGTACCCCGGTGAAGTCATCGGACCAGCGATCCAGAGCTCTCCTATCTCACCGGCAGGAACTTCGCGCCCGTCACCATCCATAACGACGATATCGACACAATGCAGGGGCCAACCGATGCTATCGCTATGCGATGCCGCATGTTCGGGCGGCAGCAAGGTTGCAGGTGATGTCGTCTCCGTGGCGCCATACGCATTGACCAGCCCTAAGCTTGGTGCGATATCAGCAAGCGCCCTGATCGTCGCTTGCGGCATAGGCGCTCCACCATACCCACCGATCCGCCAAGTTGACAGGTTGACCGACGACAGCCCCTCTTCTCTTAGGAGTAGGTTGTACATCGCAGGCACCATGATGGTGTGAGTGATCCGCTCCGTTGCTAACAACTCTAAAGTCTGCCCGGCTTTGAAGTGCTCTTGCATCACTATGGCGCCACCTTTGGCAAACATTACAGCGATCTGCGCGATCAGACCCGTCACATGCGACCCTGGAACAGCGAGCAGAGACCGTTCGTAATGGTTGAGCCGCATCGCCGCGCAGTAATGCATTATCGTGTGAACGATGTTGACACCAGTAAGCACTGCCCCCTTTGGTCGGCCTGTCGTTCCTGATGTATAGAGAATAAAGACCGGCTCTTCTTCATGGGGTGTGGCCATAGGGACAATAGGCGCTCGTATCAGGGGGCGCTCATTACCATCAATCTCAAGTCGCGTGAGGCATGACGGTATCTCGCTTGGTAGCGGTAGGTCGACAGCATCTGGCTGATGCAGCAGCGCGGCAGCCGAGCAATCCTCCACACAATACGCGATCTCAGGAGCGGCCATGCGAGTATTTAGCGGCGTCGCAATGGCTCCAAGGCGAACACATGCTAGAACAGCTTCGACGAACTCCGGTCGATTTCCAATTAGGATTGCGACACGGTCGCCGGCAACGACACCGTGTGCAACGAGGCGAGACGCGAGACATCCCGCTCGCTCCCAAAGCGTGCGATAGCTCAAGCGCAAGCCGCCAGCAACAAGCGCTTCGGAGTCTGGAAATCGCTCCGCAACGTCCGAGAGCATGGCATGGAAAGAGGCTGGCCGGTCAGCGAAGCACCAAACGAGCCTGTCTCCAAATAAGCATTCACGTCTTAGATTGTTCTGATCATTATCACGCCACATAACATTCTCCTTGGGATTAAACCCCATGAGATAAGTGATTCACAAGCTATTCAGCTCCGTGGGAGCAGCCGCGTCCAGTCAGCAAAATGAAAATCAATTTGCAAAATCTCATTCCACGATGCGATTTTTCATCGCATCGCCCTTGTGGTATCGAGAAAAGGCTCCCTATGCTGATGCCCGCGAACCGCCTCCAGAAAGCGAGAGACGGCGCACGACAGGGAGAACGCTCATGAACAAATACTTGAAGGCGGCGCTTGGCGGCGTCGCTGCTCTGGCGACGTCAGTCGCACTGACCACGGCGGCCGCCGCTGAGGAATTCAAGGTGGGCATCGTCACCTTCCTCTCCGGCGGCGCCGCTGAAAGCTTCGGCGTTCCGGCCTGGAACGGCGGGCAACTGCTAATTAAGATGATGAACGAAGGCGCTTTGCCAGCGCCCTATGATCAGAAGGGCTTCGGAGGCCTTGAGATCGCCCCATTAGTGATTGACGAGGCAGGCGGCGCAACAAAGCAGGTTCAAGAGTTTCGTAATCTCGTTCAACGCGAAAACGTCGACGCCGTCTTGGGTTATGTGAGCTCAGGTGACTGCCTTGCGGTACCCCCCGTCGCCGAAGAATTGAAGGCTTTCTTAATCCTGTACGATTGCGGGACACCACGCGTCTTTGAAGAGGCTTCCTACAATTACGTTTTCCGTACGGCGGCACATGCCGCGATGGATAACATCAGTCTGGCGAAATACATCCAATCGCGAGGCATCGAGGTGTCTAGCTTCGCTGGCGTCAACCAGGATTATGCTTGGGGACAGGACAGCTGGGCGGATTTCGTCGCTTCGATGGGCCACTTGATGCCGGATGCGGAACAAAAGACCGCGCTTTTCCCTAAGATTTTCGCGGGACAGTACGGTACGGAGATTTCCGCTGTTATGCGTGCTCGGCCGGCGCTGCTGCATTCTTCCCTTTGGGGCGGCGACCTTCAGGCGTTTATGCTTCAATCGACGGCGCGCGGCATTCATGAACGGATGAGGATTGCGCTTGCAGCAGGGGATCACGTCATCCCTCAGCTCGGTCAGAAGATGCCTAATGGGATTATTCTAGGTGCGCGAGGCGTCAACGGGTTGGCGGCAAAGGCGCGTGGCGGAGAGCTGACTGACCTTCTCTGGGACGCCTATATTAAAGAGTATGGCGTCTTCCCAGTGCAGGCGCCGTTTCGCATGTGGCAAGGGCTCTTGGGCCTGAAGACCGCGGTTGAGAAGGCGATGGCCGCCAATGGGGGAAAGAAGCCCAATGCGGATGAGCTCGCGGCAGCAATGACTGGACTGTCATGGGAAGCGCCTTCTGGCACGATCACCATGGCCCTCGGCGGTGGACATCAAGCCATCCAACCGAATGCCATCGGCGTGACGAAATGGGACGAGGGGTCCGGGCAAATGACCCTGGATGACGTCGAATACTACGACGCCGAGTGCGTGAATCCACCGGACGGCGTGAAAGCAGTCGACTGGATCAAAGCTGGTTTTCCCGGCGCGAAGTGCTGATCGAGCCGCCCTCCTGACGGAACGAACGGCTCTGATATCATCACCTTAAACAAGGCGGTGCGAGACACTCTTTGCTCGCACCGCCGCCTTAACAGGCAAAGCACGGCAGCACACCCGTGTGCGAGGGACGAATGGATCTACTGTTAGTCATCCTAATCGATGGGCTGATCTATGGCGCATGGTTGTTCATCGTCTCCGTCGGTCTGACGTTGGTGTTCGGCGTACTGGGCATCCTCAATCTGGCACATGGAAGCCTGTACGCCATCGGCGCGTATGCGGCCGCAAGCGCTGTCGGACTGTATTTCACCCTTGGCGGCGACGTATTTCCACTGGGCAGTTATGCCGCGATGATCTTGGCGGCCCTTCTTGTCGCTGTCGTGGTGGCGCCGATCCTGGAGCGCGGGTTGCTTCGTCACTTCTATCATCGAGATGAAGTGCTCGGCGTGCTTGTGACCTACGGCGTCTTTCTGATCCTTGAAGATGTCATCAAGCTTATCTGGGGTGTAGAACCACTCTTCGTCTTCGAGCCCTACGATCTCCTGGGCACCATTGAGGCCGGGCCACTGTTTTATGTGGCTTACGACTTCTTGGTGATCGCGGCAGCGGTCGTGACCGGAATATTGGTTTGGTATTTTTTGAACGGAACCAATCGTGGAAAGGTCGTGCTGGCGGTAATACATGACCGCGAGATGAGCCAAACGATGGGAGTGAACGTCGACCGTGTCTTCATGCTCGCCTTCGGCGCCGGGGTTTTCCTTGCAGCGCTCGGCGGCGCGCTAACCGCGCCAATGATTTCTGTCTCTCCCGGCATTGGCGTCAATGTGATCATCGTCGCCTTTGCGGTGATCATCATCGGGGGATTAGGCTCGATAGAAGGCGCCGCGCTCGGCGCGGTCATGGTTGGAATCGCCCGCGCCGCCTCCGTTCACCTCGTGCCGGAATTAGAACTGTTCATCATCTATTTTGTGATGGCGATCGTGCTGGTCTTCCGTCCCGAGGGCTTGTTCGTCAAAACTCAGACGAGGAAGATCTGACATGGAGAAGTCGCCTGTTCTGGTAGCAGCGGTCACGCTAACTGGCTTGATCGTGCTTGGCTTCGCGCTTCCCGATTGGGCGCAATTCCTAATGACGATCGCATTGGCGAAGGGTCTTGTCTCACTTGGAATCGTTGCGGGGATGCGATGCGGGGTGGTTTCGTTCGGACAGGGCCTGTATTTTTGCTTAGGCGCCTACACAGCTGGGCTGATGAGCCGGTGGACTGGCGTCACCGATGTTTTTCTTCTCACGTTCTTGTCCGTTATCGTCGCCGGGGGCGTTGGAGTGATCTTCGGGCCGTTATTGTCGCGCTATCGAGGGATTTTCTTCGCAATGTTGTCTTTGTCGCTCTCGATGATTCTGTTCGGGGCCTTGGCGAAGACGACCTCGCTTGGCGGCACGGACGGTGTGAATGTCGCCGCACCGACCTTCGCTGGATACGCCCCCGAGGGCGGTGCGTTAGCAACGGCTTTATACCTGTTCATTGTGACCGTAACCGTCATTATCGGCACTGTTATGCGTATCGTATTTGACAGCCAGAGCGGTTTGGTCAGCCTCGCTGTTCGGTCGAACGAACTCAGGGTGGAGTATCTCGGCTCCTCAGCGAATGGGATTGTCGCTGTGAGTTATGTAATCGCTGCTATATTGGGTGGAGTAGGCGGAGTCGTCACAGCGCTCGCGATTGGTCACGTGGACCCGGAATATGCGTTTTGGACCACATCGGGCGAGTTCGTGTTCGTGGCGATCCTCGCAGGATATTTATCGATTCCGGCTGTGTTCGTCGCTTCGATCGTCTTGGAGGTCGTTCGCTCGTTCTCGAACTTATACTTCCCGAACACCTGGCAGTTAGTGTTGGGCGTATTTCTTCTCGTGGTGATCCTTGTGCGGCCAGACGGAATCGGGTCGATCAAGCTCTGGAGGCGGCGCGAGAGTGCTGGCGCTGCGGAACCAAGCGCATGAACGACATCGCTCTAGAAACCAAGAACCTCGTGAAGAATTTCGGCGCAGTCACCGCCGCTAAGGACGTCTCAATCGCAGTTCCAGCCGGCGCTGTCTGGTCGCTGATTGGCTCTAATGGCGCGGGCAAGACAACCTTCGTCAATATGGTGACCGGATATCTACACCCCGACAGTGGTCAGATCTTGTTCCAAGGGAGAGACATCACACGTTTGGGGCCGCGAACGATTACTCGCGCCGGCATATGTCGCTCGTTCCAAATTCCGCAACTGTGCGGAGAGTTGACCACGATCGAAAACGTGCTGGTTGCGCATGCCATCAACCGATCGGCGACCCCGTCTTTTTTTCGCCGTGCCAACGAGACCGAAGAAATGGGCCGCGCATTGGCACTCCTTGAACGTTTCAAGATCGCCGAATACCGCAACCGTCTCATGGGCGAGTTGCCAGCAGGCGTGCGGAAACTGTTAGATATCGCTATGGCGATGACCGGCGAGCCGAAAGTGATTCTGCTCGATGAACCGACCAGCGGCGTCGCCACGGAAGAGAAGTTCCCGATCATGGACCTGGTGATGGAGGCGCTCTCAGCGGAAGGCGTCACCACGCTTTTCGTTGAGCACGATATGGAAATCGTGACTCGTTACTCCGAGCGCGTGCTGGCTTTCTATGATGGCCGTATCATCGCGAACGATGCGCCGAACGAGGTTCTCTCTGATCCGCAGGTGCAGCGTTACGTGACCGGCACGCCATTGACCGCCAGTTAAAGATCTTCAGAGGCTCAGGAGCAATGATGGTTAGATTGGCGAAACAGACATCGCGAGAAGCAACATGCTGAGCCTCACGGACGTCGATGTGAAGATACAAGCGACCCCCATTCTGCGCCATCTGAGCCTCAAGGTGGAGACCGGCGAGGTGGTCAGTTTGATTGGCCGCAACGGTGCTGGGAAGACGACGACCCTACGCACGATCATGGGGATGACCCGACCAGAACACGGGGCGATCCATTTTGGCGGCAACGACATTTCAGCCATGAAAGGGCATCATCGCCCAGCTCTTGGCATAGGCTACATGCCCGAAGATCGGCGCCTAGTGCCCCAATTGACAGTCGAGGAGAACATTCTGCTGCCAGCGTGGGTAAACAACGAAATAGATCAGGCCCAAGGCTTAGAGCTTGTTTATGAACTCATGCCAGAACTTGAGGCGATGAAGGAGCGGAAGGCTCTGCTACTTTCCGGTGGACAGCAGAAGATGGCAGCTCTGGGTCGCGCGCTTGTTGCTGGGTCTAAGCTCCTCTTGCTCGACGAGCCCTTCGAAGGGGTTGCGCCTGCACTCTCACAACGCCTCTCAGAAGTGATCGGTTCGCTTCGTGGCGAGGCGCAATCAATACTGATCGCCCAATCTGAACTGTCGCATTCAGGTACCCTTAGCGATCGAGATATAGTCATTGAGCGCGGCGCAATCGTATAACCAACTACTCAGCAGCATGCTTTCAGGATTGATGCCGACGCTGATTCTCTTCAATAACTGACTATAAAGCGTCTGGAGTTCAGCGTACGAAGGAATGCTGTCATTTGTGTTTATTGTACTCCACCACATCCTCTTCAGTTCGCACGCAAAGAAAAGCTCACAGCTTTAGGGAAAAGTCGTGACGATGCGAATGTCAGACTATCTTAAATACTGATCGCGGGGGTCAGGAACGCCCCCGCAAACTTTGTTCAGGGCAGCGTGTCAGCCGAACATGTCACTGGTTATGCCAGCATACCAGCCAACGCTCTCCTCATAGGTCTGTTTACGTAGCGCCGCGTCCTCACCCGTTTGGCTGATGAAGCCGTCCACCTTGGCGATCTTCTCATCCGTCGCTTCATAGCTGGCGCCTACTTTGACACCGTCATCCGTCTCAATTAATGACCAGCAAGTGTTGGAGAATTTTGCTGGGAACACGGTTGAGCCAGTCAAAGCGCCGCGCACCGCCATGGCGGCGACTTTCGCTTGACTGTTCGCCGAGAAGCCAGATTTCGGCATGTCGCCGTTCTGCGTGGCGTCTCCGAGCACATAGATGTTTTCATCCATCTGGCTTTGCATTGAGGCTGGAACAATCGGCGCCCAGCCTTTTTCATTCGTCAGCCCAGCCATCTCAGCAATCTTACCGGCCTTCATCGCCGGGATCACATTACAGGCATCGGCCTTGACCACCTCACCGTCGACCACGACTTCCATCGCATCCGGGCGAACTTCCTCGATCTTGCCAAACTCGCCGCCAACCCACTCGATCATTCCTGAGTAGTACGTCTCCCAACCTTCCTGGAACAACGCCATTTTGGAGAATTTTTCCTTCGGGTCGAAGATCATGATCTTCGCCGTTGGGTTGTTCTCATTCAGCACATGCGCGACCATCGAGACCCGCTCATACGGCCCTGGAGGGCAGCGATACGGGTTAGGCGGAGCAACCATCACATAGGTTCCACCCTGCGGCATCGCATCAATCTGCGCCTTCAACAGTTGGGTCTGGCTACCAGCCTTATAGGCGTGCGGCATCTTGTTTTGGGCGGAAAGGTCCCAGCCAGCCACCGAGTCTTCGACAAAGTCAATACCTGGACTGACGATCAATGCGTCATAGGGCATCGCGCCCCCGCCTGCTAAAGTCACAGACTTTGCGTCGCGATCCACACCAATCGCCCAGTCATGGACGACATTGACGCCAAAGTCCGACGCAAGCTTTCCATAGCTGTGCCCAATGGAGGCGAAGTCACGGAAACCGCCAATATACAGGTTTGAGAAGAAGCACGTGTAATAAGAGCGCGTCGGCTCAATCAGCGTGACATCGACCGCACCCTTACTATCCTTCGCAATATAGCGGGCGGCGGTCGCTCCGCCTGCGCCGCCGCCGATCACCACAGCTTTAGGGCGCACCGCCCCTAGCACCGCCGGAGCCGACAACGCGGCGGTCACACCCGCTGCAGCTCCCATAAACCCGCGTCTCGAAATATTACGGTCCATCATTCACCCTCCCGATGTTTTTATCAGTTGCTTGGTCTTCTCAATTATTTCACGCCCCCGAAGAAGGCAGCAAGGCTAGCGATCTCCTCGTTCGAGAGGCGCCCGGCCATCATCCGCATCACCGGATGCGGCCGTGCTTGGTTTTTATAAGCGTGCATAGCCGTGACAAAATCGGCCTGCGGCCATCCGGTGATTGAGGGAATGCCCTTGTCGTCGCCATCCGCCTGATGGCAGGTAACGCATTCAGAGGACAGATATTCGCCATAAGCCGTGTCGCCTTCAATGGCTAGAATCTCTGGATCGACATCTGGATCTGTCGGGGCAGCGGTCGGCGCGCTTTCCGGAATATCACGTGGACTTGAGGAGTATTCGCGCAAAAACGCGATCAAATCCGCACGTTCCTTCTTATCTCGTAACCCCCGGAACTTCATCCGGGTGCTGGAGACCAGGGATTTTGGATTCTCCAAAAATACCTCAAGTTTATCGCGGCTCCAAACCACGCCATCAGCCCCTGCGCGGCGCAGGGCTTTTGAATAGTTGAATCCATCAAGCCCAGCGGCGCGGCGGCCAAACACCTCATTTAAATGAGGGCCGAGCTTATTTCGCGCCCCTTGTCCAATCATATGGCAAGAAGCGCATTTCTTCCAAACCTGCGCCCCGCTTTCTGGGTCGCCGATATCCTCGGCTTTAGCCGCCGCTGACGCCATACAAACCAGAAACAGGCCTGATATGATGGCTCGAATTGGGTCGAGCAACCGTTTCATGCCTTATTCCGTTGCACTTTTCAGATACTCGATCACCGCTTGGCGGTCTTTCTCTTTTTTCAAACCAGCAAAATTCATCTTTGTACCCTTCGCCCAAGCTTTTGGCTTGGCAAGAAAAGCATCAAGCGTCACGCCATCCCAGATAAGACCTTCACCCGCCTTCTCAGTGAACGCCTTAGAGTACTTAAAGCCCGTCACGGCGCCAATAGAAGCTCCAACAATGTTTGTTAAAGCGGGGCCAGTCCGATTCTTAGCGGAGTCCCCGACCTGATGACATGCTTTGCATTTTCTAAAGACCTTTTTCCCAACGGCCGCCAACTCTGCGTCAATTTCTACTACAGGCTCGGCATCAGCAGGGACTGGAGCATTATCTTGATCCGGGTTTTGTTCCACCTCAAGGTTGGCGTCCTGTTCTGGCGTTACATCCAGAATCCGAGCCCGCTTAGTGATCTCCACATTCGTTTTACAGTCGGCCATGCACACCTCCCGAGCTGAAAACAACGGGCTCTCTAGGCGATCGTCCAAATAGAAATTCTCTTCATTTGGTAGCCGCACTTCCAGGAAGTTCTCACGGGTAAGCTCAAAGTCATCTTCAACTAGATCGTTTACGTAGAGCAGGTAGGCTGTCAAAGCATAGACATCATCGCCAGAGAGCGATTGAGCATCCCCAAACGGCATGGCACGGTGAACATAATCATACACCGTAGAAAGGTACGGCCAGTACGACCCAATTGTCTTTACTGGATCATCCGACGCCAAAGTGTCCTGCCCCCCGGCGAGCACCGGCCAGCGGTCAACCCCCTCGCCAAAGTCGCCATGGCACACGGCGCATTGCTCAGCAAAGATCTCCTCTCCAGTCTCAACATCGCCGCCACCCTCCGGCAGACCCACGCCATCCGGCCTCACATCAATATCCCAAGCAGTAACCTCATTCTGCGTCGCAGGCCGACCCAACCCAAGCGTATCTGCGGATACAGGATGGGTGAGGGCCGCCAGTGTCGCTGATAGAGCGAGCGCCTTAAGAAATTTCAACATTCTCGGCCACTCCCTTTTCATTCACAAACCAAGTCTGTATGCCATTGTTGTGGTAAATTGAGTTCTCGCCCCTGACTTCACGCAGCTCATCCTTAGTCGGTTGCACAGTGCCAGTAGAACAATGCGCGCGGCTTTGGAGCAGCAACGGTTCCCCCGTCCAGTTGAACTCATAGTAGAAGCGATGCATCGATTTTGAGAGGCTGGGGCCGTCTATCCGCGACGGAACCCAATTCTTGCCGCCATCAATAGTCACATCAACTCGTGGCACTGTTCCCCGCCCCGACCAAGCGACCCCTGTCAGCACCGCCGGTCCGGGCCCATGGCTGATCGGCGCTTGCGGGCTCGGGTTGGTAATTACGGACTTAACATCCATTTCCCAAGTGAAGCGGCGCGCCTTGCCGTTGGGGAGCAAGTCAGTGTATTTGCTGGTTTCTTCACGGTGATGCCAAGGCTGATCGCCAACCTCGATGCGGCGCAACCATTTGACCCACATATTCCCTTCCCAGCCGGGCACCACCAACCGGACCGGGTACCCTTGCTCAGGTCGAAGCGCCTCGCCATTCATTTTGAAAGCGATTAAACAGTCACCTAGGGCCTTCTCCATGGGGACGGAGCGAGTCATCGCCGAGGCGTCGGCGCCTTCCGGCAGCAGCCACTTTCCAGAGCTTTTGACGCCAGCCTCAGCAAGAATATCGCCAAGCTTCACACCAGTGTACATCACATTGTGAATCATACCGTGAGTGAACTGGCAGCCGTTCAACTGCGCGCCGCGCCATTCCATGCCTGAGTTAGCAGCGCATTCCAGAAAATAGATGTGGTTGACGCGCGGGAACCGCTTCAAATCCTCGAGCGTGAAAACCAAGGGCCGATCAACCAATCCATTGATCATTAGGCGATACTGGCCTGGATCAAGTTCGGCGACACCAGAGTGATGACGCTCAAAACATAGGCCATTGGGCGTTATGATGCCATCCAGCTCGTGTAACGGTGTGAAGTTCACCGACGACACCGGATCAGCGGTCAACCATGGGACGTTCTTGCGGACGACATGTTTCTCAAACTCAGATGGGTAGCCGTAGGGCCGTGCATCCACGCCATCGCCCAGTTGCTGCGCCCAAGGCTGCACACTCGTGATCGCCGGATCATCCGCCCGCGCAGCAGTCGCCACTGCAGCCGACGCACCAGCCGCTAAACCGCCTGCGAGGAACCCCCGACGGGAGGCGGCCTTTTTCATTAGGTGGGCATCAGTCATCGTTTCGTCCCCCGCTTAGGTGTATTGGAGCTGGACAAACCAATAATAAGATATGTTTTCATGAATGTGATAGACATCCCATCGCCTCGCGCAACCGCCGATCAAGCCCTGAACACTTTCACAGACTTATTGGGGTCAAGCTGAATGACCTTCTTGCGTTTGATATACGCCTCCACGACATCCCAAATCGCTGGCCCTTCCGTTTCCTCGTTCACCGAGGCCCATCCAGCAACGACATAGCTCTTGGATGGCTCAACCGGCTCTCCCGATGCCAACAAGGTCATCTGACTCACACGCGCCCCCATCGGCTTCCCAACATCAATGGCGTAGCCCATGCCGCCGACCCGCACCATGTCGCCACCTTGTTGGTAGAATGGATCGGGGTTAAACAGATTGTCGGCGACATCCTCCAGGATGGCCTTCAATCGCTCGCCAGTCATCTCACTACGGTAGGCGGCGGGGTAACTCATGCCGGTAACGTTGAACAAAGCCTCCCGGGTGATGGGGTCGCCTGGAAGCAAGCTAGGGCCCCATCGGAAGCCAGGGCTAAGGGCGATATCGGCTTCACGCTCCTCTATCAGCGCATTGCAAATCAAATCGTCCCATGTGCCGTTAAAGTTGCCCCGACGATAGAGCAGGCTATCCGTGCGCCCCAGAACCTCCGATAGCTCAGCCTCATAGGGCGCGCGTTCGGCATTGATGGCGGCGGCCATCTCCGCGTCAGGTGCGATAATATCGGAAAAAACCGGGATCAGCTTATGCCGGAGCGCCTTCATAGCGCCGCCCGAGATCTCGACATCAATACGGGAGACGAATTTACCGTTAGAGCCTGAGGCGATCAGGAAAGTCTCACCCACTTGAACCGGCTCAGGCAGAGCGTCGTGGGTATGTCCGCACAGAATGATGTCGATGCCCTGCACCCGCGATGCAAGCTTACGATCGACATCAAAGCCGTTATGGCTCAACAGAACAACGAGTTCGGCCCCTTGGTCACGCACCTCTGCGACCAGCTCAACGATCCTCTCCTCGCGGATGCCGAAGGAAAGCCCGGGGAACATCCAGCCTGGATTCGCGATCGGCATATAGGGGAACGATTGACCAATAACAGCGATCTTTGCGCCACCGCGTTCAAACATTTTGTAGGGTTCATAGGCAGGCTCATCCCATTCCGCGTCGAAGATATTCGCGCCCAGGAAGGGAAATTCGAGGGTTTCCACAATCTCATCAACCCGGTCACGGCCTAGGGTAAATTCCCAATGCGACGTCATCGCATCCGGTTTTAACAAGTTCATAACATTGACCACATCCTGGCCAGCAGTCTTCTCCGCAACGTAGGAGCCATGCCACGTGTCGCCGCCGTCAAGCAGCAACGCATCGGGCCTTTCCGACCGGATCGACTTCACCACGGTGGCGGCGCGGTCGAGTCCTCCCATACGGCCATAAGCCTTGGCGAGCGCCTCAAAGTCCTGATGGCTCAGCGCATAGGCTTCAGGCGATCCTGGTTTGATGTCATAAAGCTTTAGGAAGTCCGCGCCGGTCACATGCGGCGGCAAACCGTTTACCTCACCAACGCCGATATTGATCTCAGGCTCTCGAAACCAGACCGGTTTGAGCTGGGCATGAAGATCCGTCAAATGTATCAGTGTGACCGACCCCAAGGGATCGAACCCTAGCAAATCATCTTGGGTGAGCCGCTGTTGAGCAGCCAAACGCCCCCACTGCCCAATGCCGGACGCGCCGATGATTGCTGAAGCAGCGATAGTCGCCTGTAGAAAATCGCGCCGAGAGATCATGCATTCTGTTCCATTTGCAACTTTTGGCCGACCAATCCAAGTGGACTGGCTGAGAAGCCGCCCGAGACGCCATTGCTTGCCAACTTGGCGCTGAAACGCCGCTCACAAAACCCCGGAGCGGCGCTGATGTCTGTTTACTGACGCACCGAAGGCGTTTCGACCGCCAAACCCTCGCCGCGCCAAGCCACATAGAGCTCAAGAGCTCGAAATTCCTCGGAGCCCGGCTTGAAGGTGTGCGCCCGCGTATCGCGAATACAGCCCTTAAAGCGGCCATGCACCGAGTTCAGCTTAGTGTTCTTCAAGCGATAGGTCGGGAAACCATTGATATGGCCCTGGCTGAGATGATCCGCCCGGATCATATTGCCATAGTTTTCCTCATGGCAGCTGGCGCAAGACAACTCCAACTGGCCATAGCGGGTGTAGTACATCTCCTCGCCCCGCTTGAACCAAGGCTCCGCAGGACCAGAAACATCGACATCAACCGGCATGCCGCGCGACTGCAAACCGATCAACGCCGCCATGGCGTTCATATCAGCCTTATCCCACTTCCAGGGCTCAGCCTGCATTCGCTCGGTTCGGCAACGGTTGACGAAGTTTTCCACACTCCAGACTTCACCAGCCTCAGCGTCCCATTTCGGCATGCCGGCGCGGACGCCTTTCATGCTCTCTTCGACGGCCCCATGACATTCCGCGCAGGATTTTCCTGCCTCGCCTTCGACCGTATCCCAGGCATCCACCGCCTGTTCGACGAAAATAAAGGCCGGATTGTCGAAGTCGTCTGTCTGGAGCGCTTGGGTTTCATCCGTGCGGAAACGCCACCCTGAATAGAGCATGTCCAGCGGATGCTCATCCGACGCCTTGATCTCGGTGACCAGTTCAACGCCATCAACCGCTAGAGACTGGTCGTCTGGCTCGGCTAGCGCGGCCAAAGCCAAGCCGCTAGCTGTCGCCGCACATAGTGCTGCGATCATGTGTCTCATGGCTTTCCTCCCTATCGGCTTATTTGGTCAGCCGATTTTTATTTCTTTTTCAATGTCATAGACTGTGCCGTCATCATCGGTCCACTCGAAGCGAATAGTCCCCGCCTCTGGCACCGTCATATCGAACTGGAAATACGGGTTCGCCGACACCGCCGGATCAAGATCGAAATCCACCACCATTTCACCATTAAAGGTAGCGACGAATTTGTTGATGATCTTGCGAGGGATCAGCTCCCCAGTCTTCTTATCCTTACGCTGGCCCGACTCCATCGGATGACTGATCAACGACTTGATGGTGATGACGTCGCCCACTTGTGCCTTCTTAGGCACCTTTACACGAGGTTTCACTTTCGCCATGGCTCTATCCTCCTCGAAATTCGATTAACCGCCGCAGCCGCCAATGGTGACCTTCACGGCGCGGGACGCCTTGACGTAACTGCCGTCTGAAAGCTTAGCCACCGCCACAATATCCTGTGTCTGCGCCAAGCGAATGCGGGTAGACGCGCTCGGCACAGCGAGCTTACCAAAGTGGAAGGTGGCAACACCTGGGCTCGGGTTGCCGCCAGCTAGCAGCAAGATTGAGGTTGCGCCTTCGGCAGAGACGTCAACCGGTACGGTGTTGCCGTTCTCGGCAATCTCCGGCGCGCCAATGTCGACTCCGCCATCCTTCACCTCTGCACCTTCTGTAAACGCGGCGATGAGTTCATCTAGTGTCGGTTCCGCCGCGAACAGCGGTTGCGGCAGCACTGAGGCTGCAACCGCTCCAGCGCCCAGCAACAGCGCATCTCTTCTGGTAAGCTCCATCATATTCTCCTCGTACGATCACATGAATGCGCCACATAAATGCGCCATGAAGCACGGACGCGCCGCTATTCCTTCAACGTCATCAAATAGGCGACGACGTCCTCGATCTGTTGGGCGGACAGGATTGGGTCGATCTGCGTGGCAGGCTCGCCCGTATAGCCATCGCCAGGGCGGATGAAACCGTCGGTCTTGTAAAAGGAGGGCATCACCGTGCCCTCAAACATCATCTTGGCGTTTGCGATAATCCCGCGCAGTTCGGCTTCGGACCAGCGATCACCGACGCCATCGAGCACTGGTCCGACCTCGCCATGCCATGCCGCATCCGCTAGGGCTTCCGACGCGTGACAAGCGATGCAGTTGCCCTGTCCCTTGGTGATAATGATTTCGCGCCCGCTCGACGGATCGCCGGTCGCTCCACTGAGGGAAGCTGCCACAGCGCCGTCTGCATAGACTACGCTCTGAGGCGAGACCGGACCCGCAATGGCTGTTCCCGCTATCACCGCGGAAATCACCAAGCCTAGCACAGTTTGTTTCATTGATTTCCTCCCTCACGCCTTTGGCGCTTTGTTGTTACCCCCACTCGAACATCAATCGCGGGACAAATTCAATGCATAAATTCATAAAAACGAATTCGTAGCATCTAACTTCTGGCGCAATCCGCGCCATCTAAGCCTTGGGTGCCCGATCACAAAAACAGAGATATGTCCCATTAAATCAAGTAATTACAAAATTGCTGTGGCGATTCGACTATTGAGTCGTTAGAGTCAACACCCCTAAAACTACCATCATTGCAACGTTGAGGTCATTCTTGAATAGGAGCCACCTCGGAGTTTCGTGCGGGGTAGCGCAGGCTCCGCCATCCAGAAAATAGCTTTAAAAGCAATACACTAACAGAAAATCTGGATGCGGTTAGACGAATCGCCTCTATCAACAATGCAATAGAGTTATCCCCCGGGATGACAGCAGCGCCTTGTATAAACACCGCTTCATTGGCCCCAAGGCTCAAATGATGAGGGGCGGGATTCGCACCCCGCCCCGCCGGATCATTACTCAGCAATCGCTGCGTTCGTGAGCTTGTCCAAGGCGCCCGCCATCTTCTGAAGCACGGGAAGATCCGAAGGAACGCCGTGATCATCCGTCAGCCGACTTGGCGGGTGATAAGCGACCATGGCGCCGCCGTCGGACCCAGTATACACCACCACCCTGAGCGGTAGATCCACCCCTGCAGCCGGATTGGCGACCATCACTGGAGTGCCGATTTTCGGATTACCGAACATCAGCATTTGCGTCGGAGCCAGTTCAGAGCCGATTGACGCAGCGCCTGCAGCATGATCCACGCGGGCGAAGACTTTGGCGCCGGCCTTCTCAACGGCGGCCACCAAACGATCCATTGTCGTCGCCACGTCATGAGGGCTGCTCTTAACAACCATTTCTGCGTTGCCGACTGCCGCCCAAAACACAGCGATGACGGCGATGAATAAGGTTCGCATTACAACCCCCTAAGACCTAGCGGACTGCCCGCTCTTGGTTCCAGAATGCACTTATCGCGATAGGAGTTTTAGCGGAAAATTTGGCTTTGCTAAGGTTGATAAAGTCACAAAGAATAACGTAAAATTTACGATCAGTAGAAACAGGCGAGCCCGGCGTCACAGCTTGGGGCCGCCGTACATAGCGTTTATAAAGGCGGTCCTTCACCCCCTTGACCGGGCCAAAGTGTCGGCAAATCCGTCAGCGACTTCATCATAGCGGACCGAAACAGGCGTGAAATCGGCGCCTCCTCCTCTTCCGACCGGGCCATGACGCCAACGGGTCCAGAGGTGCTGCTGGTGTCGAGTTCGAGCAAGCGCAGAACGCCCGCCAGAATGTCCCCGGCCACCACCCCCTCAGAGATCAACCACACCGCCCGCATCGGACCCAAAGCCATCGCGCGGCCAAACGCGTGCGACACGGATTCAAGCCGGTCAGTTGGCACCCCCATCCCATTGGCGAGGAAAAGCCGGTCCACCAGGGGCCGGATAGCGGCGTTAAGGGGTGGGTAAATCACCGGCCAATCGAGAATGTCCTCAATCCGTGTACAAGCGACCAGAGGATGATCCATCGCCACCACGCAGGCGACCCGTTCACTGTAGATCTGTGTAAAGGACAACCCAGCCATCGTCTCCGGCGCGCCGAGGCGACCGACGACGAGATCCAGCTCACCACTTCGCAAACGTGACACCAAGGTTTGATGCGACCCTTGCTCCACAATCAGCAGCGCACCCGGAGATACCTCTCGAAAACGTTGCGCCGCCAGTGGAAACAAGCGCGCGGCGACGCTGGGCAATGCGCCCACCCGCAACTGCCCGGCTGCGCCAGTTTGCATCGCTGAAAGCGACGTCAATCCCTGCTGCAGAGTAGCCAGAGACTGCTCAGCGTATTGCAAGAACAACTCGCCCGCTTCGGTTAACGACGCGCCGGAGCGGTTGCGCACCACCAAACGGTAGCCGAGTATGTCCTCAAGGTCCTTCAGCACCTTGGACACAGCCGGCTGCGTCATGTTCAGAGCCTTGGCCGTATGCTTCAAAGCCCCGCGTCGCGCGATCTCCACAAAGGTGCGCAAATGCCTCAGTTTGATGCGTTGGTGGGTCTGCATCCTCAGATAGCTTTCTAATGAAGAAACTAATCCGGCCTATCTTTCAATTTACATACCCGATTTTGGCATGCATCAACATTTTGAAATTGGGGAGGCCTCAAAATGCGCACCCAGGTGGTGATTATCGGCGGCGGTCCGTCGGGCCTGTTATTGTCACAGCTGCTACATGTGCGCGGCATTGACAGCATCGTTCTGGAACGCAAGACCCGCGATTATGTTCTGTCTCGCATTCGCGCTGGCGTGCTGGAACGCGGCCTATTGGAATTGATGCGCAAAGCTGGTGCAGCCGCCCGTCTGGAGCGGGAGGGGCTGCCTCATGACGGCGCCCTATTATCCTATGGCGACGAGATGTTCCGCATCGATTTCAAACGCCTGACCGGCACCTCGGTCATCGTTTATGGTCAAACCGAAGTAACCCGCGATTTGTATGACGCGCGGGAAGCGGCGGGCGGGCGAACTGAGTTCAATGTCGATGACGTGGAGATCCATGACACGAACCGAGACAGACCTTATGTGACCTATCGGGTCGGCAGCGAGCCCCGGCGGATTGACTGCGATTTTGTGGCGGGCTGCGACGGGTTTCACGGCGTTTCCCGCAAGACGATCCCTGATGGGGTGCGGAAGGAATATGAGCGCGTCTATCCGTTCGGCTGGCTCGGGGTTCTGAGCGAAACCCCGCCCGTCAACCATGAGCTGATTTACGCCACCTCCTCCCGCGGTTTCGCGCTCTGCTCCATGCGCAACCCGATGCTAAGCCGATACTACGTGCAATGCCCGGCAACCGACCGCGTCGAGGCATGGTCAGACAGTGCTTTTTGGGATGAATTGCGCCGCCGCATTCCGGCCGATCAGGCGGAAAAACTGGTCACGGGGCCGTCGATCGAAAAGTCGATCGCACCGCTGCGATCCTTCGTGTGTGAGCCGATGCGTTGGGGGCGGTTGTTCCTGTGCGGCGACGCGGCCCATATCGTGCCGCCAACGGGCGCGAAGGGGCTCAACACCGCCGCGTCGGATGTCCACTATCTCTATAATGCCCTGCGGCAATACTATGAGGAACGCGATAGCTCAGGAATTGAGCGGTACTCAGAGCGTGCGCTGGCGCGCGTTTGGAAGGTGGAGCGTTTCTCCTGGTGGTTCTCCTCCTTGATGCACCATTTTCCGGAGCAGACTGAGTTTGACCATAAGATCCAAACCGCCGAGCTGGAGTTCCTTCGATCGAATGAAGACTCTCAGCGGGCGATGGCGACCAACTATGTCGGCTTGCCGTATTAATGCACCTTGCGTGAACAAGCTCGCCCATGCATCGAGGGGCGTTTTCTGTAAGTTTTGCGCGGCGCCGCCCGCCAAACCCAAGACCCGAAACGACGCCAGCGAAACCAGATCCGCTATCTCTTAAGCCGCCTCGCGAAGCGGCTGGATGGATGGTCCCGGCTTCCAGATAAGGAGACCCCAGGTGTCCGAGCTTTATGATCGCGGCATGCAGGCGCGGCGCGAGGTGTTGGGCGAGACCCATGTAGAACGCGCTGAAACCCAGAAAACCCCGTTCGACGCGCCGTTCCAGACCCTGATCACGCAATCTGCCTGGGGCACGGTGTGGGCTGATGACACGATCAGCCGACGCGAGCGTTCAATGCTGACGTTGGCGCTGTTGGCGGCGACCGGGAACTTTGAGGAAATTCCAATGCACATCCGAGCAACGGCGCGCACAGGCGCTTCGCCGGAGGATGTGATGCAAGCGTTTCAGCATGTGGCCGTTTACGCTGGCGTGCCAAAAGCCAATCACGCGATTAAGATAGCGAAGGCGACCTATGCTGAGATGCAGGAGGCCTGTGATGAAGAATAACACTCCCCGGCGCGGCGGGTTTATGGCGCGCAATCGCGCCGGGCACCCCACCGCCTGTCATCCGCCCTACAAAACCAGCGTTAAACGATCCCCGCAAGCCGCGCTGCTGTCCTATCCTTCCTCCCTCAGCGAAGAGAGCGGACCGGTGTTCGGGCCTGATGTTCTCGGTCCGCTCGACAATGACATGATCACCAACTTCGCCGCGCCCGGCGAGATGGCGATCGGACCGCGTATTGTGGTGCATGGCCGGGTGACTGACGAGAGCGGGCGCGGCGTGCCGAGGACGTTACTGGAGCTATGGCAGGCCAACGCGGGCGGCCGCTACCGGCACAAGAAAGAGGGCTATCTGGCCCCGCTCGATCCCAATTTTGGCGGCTGTGGGCGGTGTCTGACGGATGAAGACGGCCAGTATGAATTTCGCACCATCCTGCCAGGCCCCTACCCGTGGCCAAACGGGGTCAATGACTGGCGCCCGGCGCATATCCATTTCTCAGTGTTCGGCTCTTCCTTTGCACAGCGACTGATCACCCAAATGTATTTCGAAGGCGACCCGTTGATTTGGCGCTGCCCGATCATCGGAACCATCGCTGATAAGTCGGCGGCGGAGCGGTTGATCGCGCCGTTGGACATGAAGCGCACCATCCCGATGGACGCCCGCGCGTACAAGTTTGACATCGTTCTGCGCGGACGCCGGCAATCATACTTTGAAAACAGACGGGAGGGACTGTGATGCAGCCGTTTGATGATCACCCCGAAACCCCATCGCAAACGGCTGGGCCTTATGTGCATATCGGCTGCACGCCGACATTCTGCGACATCAACGTCTATAGCGGCGACCTCGGCGCCAGCATGAAGATGGGGCCAGTAAAGGGCGAGGAGATCACCCTGACCGGCTCCATCTATGACGGCCTGGGCGGTGCGCTCAAGGACGCACTGATCGAGATTTGGCAGGCGGACGCCGATGGGCTCTATAACGCGCCAGAGGAAACCCGTGGCCAAGCCGACCCGAACTTCACCGGCTGGGGCCGCTCTCCGGGCGACATGCAGACCGGCGCATTTCGGTTCGAGACCGTGAAGCCGGGCCGGGTCCCTTGGCCGGATGGGCGCTTGCAGGCACCGCATATCTCCGTTTGGATTGTCGCCCGTGGCATCAACATGGGGCTGACCACTCGGATCTACTTCGATGATGAAGCCACGGCCAACGCCGAAGACCCGATATTAAGCCGTATCGAACATCAAAACCGTATTCCCACGCTGCTGGCGAAGAAGACCGCTCCAGGGCAGTATCAGTACGACGTCCGCCTACAGGGACCGAACGAAACCATTTTTCTGGATATCTAAGCCATGTCGAAGCCCTGTATTATCTGTGTCGCCATCACTGGTAGCGTGCCGCAAAAGTCTGACAACCCGGCGGTGCCGATCACTATTGAGGAGCAGGTGGAGTCAGCCCAAGAGGCGTACGAGGCGGGGGCCAGCATCTGCCACGCCCATGTCCGGCTGGAGGATGGAACGCCGACATCAGACCCGGAGCGCTTCGCCAAGCTAAAGGAAGGGCTGGCGAAACACTGCCCAGGCATGATCACACAGTTCTCCACCGGCGGGCGCTCGGGGGCAGGTCAAGAACGCGGTGGAATGCTGCCGCTTAAGCCCGACATGGCGTCGCTGACTGTCGGCTCGAATAACTTCCCAATGAGGGTCTATGAGAATCCGCCGGATCTGGTGGAGTGGCTGGCGGCGGAGATGTTGAAGCATGACATCAAGCCGGAAATCGAGGCGTTCGACCTGAGCCACATCTTGAAGGCGGCTGAAATGGCTGAGAAGGGACAACTTGCTGGCACGCCCTATGTGCAGTTCGTGATGGGGGTGAAGAATGCCATGCCCGTCGACAGGGAGGTGTTCGATTTCTATGTGAAGACCGTGCATCGGTTCTTTGGAGTCGACGCCCCTTGGTGCGCGGCGGGGATAGGCCGCAATCAAATCGTACTGAATGAGTGGGCGATCGCCGCCGGCGGCCACGCCCGAACCGGCCTGGAGGACAATGTGCGGCTCGACCGCGAAACCCTCGCCCCCTCCAACGCCGCCCTGGTGCGCCGGGCGACGGCGATAGCCGAGCAGCATGGGCGCCCTGTAGCGACGGCAGCGCAGGCGCGGGAGATGCTAGGGCTGCGGGCGGCGTAGTCTGCCCACCGCCCACTAAGGCGCTTACTGCAACAGCACCGGCAAGGTGATCGGACCGCGAAAGCCAAAACCGCGCCAAATCACCTTGGATGGCTCCGGCAGCGCGATGTTGGGGAAGCGATCGAACAAGATCGGCAACATCACCTGCCCCACCGCCCGCCGTGCGACATGCGTTCCTTGGCAGAAATGCGGCCCGTTGCCGAAGGCCTGATGCGGGTTGGAGGGGCGGTAGACTTGAAAGTCCTCGCCATTCTCGAACAACTCTTCATCCCGGTTGGCGCTGGCCTGAATCGTCATAACCGTATCACCCTGGGGGATCAGACAGCCGCGAATTTCAGTGTCTTCGGTCACCAGTCGTGAGGAAGCTTGGATCGGCGCCACCCAGCGCACGCCCTCCTCGAACGCCTTGGCCCAGTCCTGGTTGCGCTTAACCTCCTCAAGCTGGTCCGGTTTGGAGAGCAAACCATAGACGATGGTGTTGAGCGCATCCCGAGGTTCATTGATGCCGCCGCCGATGGCGATCTTGATATTGGCGTAGATCTGAGTTTCTGGGATCGGATCGGCGTCATTGATCATCGCCGAGAAAGCGGAATTGTTGGGCTCAGCCCTGTGGCGCGCCTGAATGCCGTCCAACAGCGCATGGATCTCTTCATTGGCCTTGTCGGCGCGGGCGAAGGGCTCATCGCGCCAACCAAAATTACCTGCTCCATCAATCAGCGCTTGGCTCCAACGCTGCATCTGCGCATCACTGGCCTCATCCATGCCGAGCAAAACCGCCAGTCCACGCGCGGCATAGGGGCCGGCAAGCGCCGAAAACAAATCGACAACCTCCCCTCTCGGCAAGCGCCCGACATACTCCTCAGCGATTTGCCGATAGCGCGGCATCCAGTCATTCTGGATCACCTTGGGATTGAAGGCAGGCGCCATCGCCATGCGCTCGCGCTGATGCGCCTCGCCATCCTTGCGCATCAGCGTGTGCGACCAGAAAGCGCGCTTCATCGGCGTATTAGGATCATCAGAGCTGAACAGGCCGGGGTTGTCCTTCACATATTTTGTGTCCGACGCTTTGGTCAGCAACGTGCGGCCAGCCGTCTTAACTCGCAACACCGGGGCCTCCCGCCGCAAACGGCGGTAAATGGGGTAAGGGGCTTTGTCGAGTTGATCGAGCGTAATGACCTCATCCAATGGCGCAAGCTCTGGCATGGTTTACAGGCTCCCTGTTTTTGCTAGAAGCGCTAGCGCGTTCTCTTTTAAGATCAGCGGCCTAACTTCTTCCTTGAAGGCCGCATTCTCGAAGTCTTTCAACCAGCGATCCGGCGTAATTGCCGGCCAGTCCGAGCCAAACAACATCTTCTTCTTCAGGATAGAGTTGGCGTACTGGATGAAGATCGGCGGGAAATATTTAGGCGACCAACCTGACATGTCGAAATAGACGTTCGGCTTATGCTGGGCGACGGCCAGCCCCTCCTCGGTCCAAGGGAAGGATGGGTGGGCTAAAACAATCGGCAGATCGGGGAAATCCACAGCGACATCGTCGACATGCATCGGGTTGGAATATTTCAGCCGCATTCCCATGCCGCCGCGCATCCCAGAACCAACACCGGTCTGCCCGGTGTGAAATAAGGCGATCGCCCCCTCCTCCGCAATCGCCTCATAGAGCACATAGGCGGCGCGATCATTAGGGTAGAAGCCCTGCATGGTCGGATGGAACTTGAAGCCGCGCACCCCGAACTGCTTCACCAACCGGCGAGCTTCGCGCGCGCCAACCTTGCCCTTATGGGGATCGATCGACGCGAACGGGATCAGAATATCGTCATTCTCAGCACAAAGCTGCGCAACTTCCTCATTGGAGTAGCGCCGGAAACCAGTCTCTCGCTCGGCGTCGACCGGGAAGATCACCGCCGCAATATTGCGCTCACGATAATAGGCCGCCGTGTCCTGGACAGTCGGCAACATGCCTTCGGCGCCAGCAGGATTTTTGAAGTAGGCGGCCATGCCAGCCTGGAATTCATTGTACCCGTCGTCGCGATGATGACAGCACGGCTCTTCCGCGTGAGTATGAAAATCAATCGCCTTCACGGCGGCGAAATCGACCATCTTGGCTTCCTCCTAGCGCCATCACCTTCAAAGACTGCTACCATAAAAAATTGCTACACTATAAAACAATCCCACACCGCCGCTGCGGGCAACCCAACAATCAGGCCGCCATCATCCCGTATACCACCGACCATCAAGTGCAGCCTCGCTTGAGAGTCGGGCTAACGACGTAAACAGCACTTCAAGCCGCCCCAACGCTTGAGTCGGACGCATTCGAAGGAGTGAGAAAAATGGTTATCGGTGATTCTCCCTTTCTAGTTGCCTTTCTGGAAATTAAATAGCTCCATCCTTCAATTTACATTCCTGGTTTTTGCATACATCAACAGCTCGGAAGCGGAAAATAGGGAAGATGACGTCCAGAGTCTGGCCTCAGACGGCGACCGATCTCTTCATTCCGCAAAGTCGAGCGAGCCTGTTGGCGCAAAGATGGTGGATCAACGCAAACAGACCAAGCTCGGAGATTTGGCATGGCAGACGACGCCCAGACAGCCCCGGTGATGCAAACGCAAATTGACGGGGACATCGCAGTAATCACATTCGACCGCCCGGCAAAGCGCAACGCCATGAATGACCCGCTGATTGACGCATTGGACCAGTTCTTCTCTAACCCGCCCAAAGGGGTCAACGCCGTGGTGTTGACAGGGAATGGCGGTCATTTCTGCGCAGGCTTAGATCTCGCCGAGCATCAGAGCCGCTCAGCGGAAGATACTGTTTACCACTCGCGCAACTGGCATCGGATTGCTGACGCCATCGAGTTTGGTGGGCTGCCGGTGATCTCGGTGCTGAACGGATCGGTGATTGGAGGCGGGATGGAGATTGCCGCCACCACCCATATTCGGATCGCCGAACCGTCGGTGAGATTTCAGCTGCCAGAGGGGCGGCGCGGGATCTTCGTCGGCGGCGGCGCCAGTGTACGGGTCGGGCGTATCCTCGGCGCGGACCGGATGCGCGAGATGATGTTGACCGGGCGCAGCTATGGGGCGGAGGAAGGTCTGTCACTCGGCCTGTGCCATTACGCCGTGGCCGAAGGCGAGGCCATGCCGTTGGCGATGCAACTGGCGCGACGGGTCGCCGACAACGCGCCGTTCTCAAACTACCTTATGATTCAGGCGATTAGTAGAATCAACGATATGTCGCGCTCGGATGGGTTGTTCACGGAAAGCTTGGCCGCCGCCATGGCCCAAACCACCGAGGGCGCAGTGGAGGGCTTGCGCGCATTTCTAGAGAAGCGGGAGCCGAAATTTAGAGATTGAGGCGAGCAAGGCGGCGCAAGGTCAATAGTCCTGCGCCCCTTAGTTGGTGTTTCCAAGGGAGGACATGATGGACAGACGCACGCTTTTGAAGGCCGCCCCCGCCGCCCTGGCGATGGCGGCGACGCCGCGCGCCCTGATGGCGCAGGAGGCCTCGTTGAGGCTTCACCAGTTCCTGCCCCCAGTGGCGACAGTACCCGCCAAAATTTTAAAGCCTTGGGGCGAACAGCTCGCCGCCGCATCTGACGGGCGATTGAACATTCAGCATTTCGACGCCATGGCGCTGGGCGGGCGTCCGCCAGAACTGATGGACCAAGCCCGTGACGGCGTGGCTGATATGACCATGACCCTGGTTGGCTATACTCCCGGCCGTTTCCCACGAACGGAAGTGTTCGAGCTGCCATTTATGATGACCGACCCGGTCGCCACTGCGCTTTCGTTCTGGGAGATGGTTGAGACCGATTTCCAGAACAACGAATATGCTGATTTGAAAGTGCTCGGCGCCTGGGTGCATGGCCCCGGCTTGGTGCATACCAAAGAGCCGGTCGCCAAACTGGAGGATATGAAGGACAAGACCCTGCGCGGCCCCACCCGGGTGATCAACGATCTGTTGGCGGAGCTGGGCGCCACCCCGGTCGGGATGCCGCTGCCGACCATTCCCGAGGCGCTCTCCAAGGGCGTCATCAATGGCACCGTGATCCCCTGGGAGGTCACACCGGCGATCCGGTTGTCTGAGTTGGTGAGCAACCACACTGAATTCGGCGGCGACGAGGCGTTGTATACCGCGACGATCGTGCTGGTCATGAACAAGGCGCGATATGAGGCCTTGCCAGATGATCTGCGCGCGATCTTGGACGCCGAAGCTGGCGCCAAGCTCTCCGCTTTCGCTTCCAAGATTATGTATGAATACGACGCGCCAGGCCGCGCCATCGCCGAAAAGGCCGGCAACACCATCATCCAACTAGACGACGCCGAAACCGCCCGTTGGAAGGAGGCGTCGCAGCCGGTGATCGCTCGCTGGGTCGCCGAGATGACGGAGAAAGGGATTGACGGCCAAGCGTTGATCGACCGCGCCCGTGAGCTGATTGCGAAGCACTCGGCTTAACATCAACCAGAGGAGCGATTACAGGGGCGCTGTTGTGCGCCCCTTTTTCCTAACGCCTCTGATACGAAGGAGCGCATGCTCCCCTGCCCTGGCCTCGGCCTCAACTGACGAGACCATGACGCATGTACGCCTTGCTTCACATGGTGGCTGACCGCCTCGCACGCCTGATGGCTTATCTCGGCGGTGTGGTGCTGATCACGCTCACCATCGCCACATGCGTCTCGATCATCGGACGCGCGCTTGTGCCGCTCGACCTCGGCGTCGGGCCGATCAAGGGCATCTATGACATGACCGAGATTGGCGTCGCCGCTGCGGTGTTCGCCTTTATGCCCTGGTGTCAATTCAACCGGGGACACGCCAGCGTCGACCTGTTCACACCATTATACCCGAAACTGATGAACCGCTTCATTGATCTGATGGTGGACCTCGGCATGCTGTTGATCGCAGCCGTTGGGGCGTGGCGGCTCTACTTGGGCATGCTAGACAAGATGCGATACGGCGAAACCACGCTGATCCTTCAATTCCCAGTCTGGCAGGCGTTTCTGGCGAGTCTGATTGGCGCATGCGCTTTCGCCATCATCGCCGCATTTTGCGTATTGCGATCGCTCAAAGCGCTGTTTGGCGGCTCAGGGGAAGAGGCGGCCCAATCATGAGTAACTTTGAGTTGGCCTTGTGGTCGTTCCCTGTTCTGCTGCTGCTGATCTTCCTGCGCACGCCAATCGCCTTGGCGATGCTGCTGGTGGGGTTTGGCGGCGGATTTCTGGTCACCGGCACGCCGATGATGGCGCTGAACCAGCTTAAGACGCTGACTTACGGCACCTTCTCAAACTATTCCTTCTCGATTATCCCGCTGTTTCTGCTGATGGGGCAGTTTGCAACATTGTCAGGCATGTCGGCATCGCTGTTTCGAGCCGCCGAGGGATTTCTGGGACATCGCAAAGGCGGGGTAGCGATGTCGGCGGTGGGGGCCTGCGCCGGGTTTGGGGCGATCTGCGGGTCATCACTAGCGACCGCCGCCACCATGGGGCAAGTCGCGCTGCCGGAACTGCGGCGATACGGTTATCCAAGCTCGCTGGCGACGGGCGCGCTGGCGGCGGGGGGCACGCTCGGCATTCTGATCCCGCCCTCGGTGATCCTGGTGATTTACGCGATCTTGACTGAACAGAACATCGAGAAGCTGTTCGTCGCCGCACTGGTTCCCGGCATCCTGGCCGCGATCGGGTATATGTTGGCAATCTCGATCTGGATGCGGGTCTGGCCGAACGACGCCGCCGTGCGTGAGCGGGCGTCCTGGCCGGAGCGCTTCAGCGCCCTGGGGGCAGTATGGCCGGTGTTGGTGATTTTTCTGCTGGTGGTCGGCGGCATCTACATGGGCATTTTCACCCCAACCGAGGCGGCCGCCGTCGGCGCCGCCGGAACCGGGCTGGTGGCGCTGCTCTCAGGCCAATTGAACGGAGAAAGGTTGAAGCAAGCGGTATTGTCTACAGCCTCATCAACGGCGATGATCTTTCTTATCATCCTCGGCGCTGGACTCTACAACAACTTCCTGGCCCTGACCCAATTGCCGCAGACAGCATCGATGTGGGTGGGCGAGCAGGGCTTCTCGCCTTGGATGGTGCTGGCGGCGGTGCTGCTGATGTATCTGGTGTTCGGCTGCATCATGGACTCGCTGTCGATGGTGCTGCTAACGGTGCCGATCATCTATCCGATCATGCTGGCGTTGGACTTCGGCATGGCGCCGGATGATTTCGGGCTTTGGTTCGGGATACTTGTGCTGATAGTAGTCGAGGTCGGGCTGATCACGCCGCCGGTAGGAATGAACTTGTTCATCATCAATGGGCTGGCCAAGGATACGCCGATCAGCGCTACCTATCGCGGAGTGCTGCCGTTCGTCGCCACAGATATTGTCCGGGTGGTCATCCTGACGGCGTTTCCGGCGATCACGCTCGGGCTGGTGTGGTTCATCGACGGATTGGGGGGCGGCTGAGGCGAGCCGGCGCGCTTTCCAGAGTGCTCACACCATTATCGCGCCCTTCTCCCCAGTGTAGAGCGCCGCGACTAATGCGGCGTTATTGGCGCGCAAAGCCCTTTGATTGAGGGAACCTTTCTCGGTGATCTCCCCCCGGTCGAAATTGGGAGGTTCGGCCATAATGACGGCGCGGCGGACACGGCTGGCGGAGCCGGTGGCGGCCTTGGCCGCCGCTGCAAGCTTGTCGGCTAAAGCAGCGTCTCGCGTGGCTGGATCCATGGTCTGCGCCGCCTCGGACAACCACAACAGCGCGCCTACTTGCGCCTCGTTCTCACCAACGATAACGGCGTCCCGCACTAGTCCTCCCATAGCGTCGACCAACGCCGCACGCACTGCGCCCACCGCAACCCAGGTGCCAGTGGTGAGTTTGAAATTCTCCGCCACCCGGCCGTCAAAGAAGAAGCCCTTAGCAAAATCCTCCGGATCGGCGGGGCGCAGCGCGTCGCCCAGAAGATAGAACCCCTCCTCGTCAAAGGCCTGCGCGGTCTTTTCGGGGTCGCTGAAATAGCCTGGGGTTATGGTGGGTCCCTTGAGGCACGCCTCCAGTTTGCCGCCGTTCGGGGCCAGTTTGAGCGTGAGCCCCCGCGAAGGCACGCCAACATTGCCCGCTTTCTGCTGGATCTCGGTACAGGCCAGGGCGAAGGGAGCCGTCTCGGTGGCGCCGAGGCCGGTAGCGAGCAAAACATCGCGCCCGGTAATTTTACGGCCAATGGCGGAGAGCCGGTCCCAAGTGTGCTGGGCCATACCGGCGCCTGCGTAAAACAGCATCTCAAGATCAGCGAAAAAGCGCTGTGCGAGGTCTGCATCCCGCTCCAACTCCGCCACCAGCAGATCGTAGCCGATCGGGACGTTGAAATACCACGTGCAGGAGATCTCGCGCAGATTGCGAACCGTGGCCTCAAACTTGCCCGGTGCGGGGCGGCCATCATCGATGTAGTAAGAGCCACCGTTAGTCAGGACCAAGTAAGAAGATTTATTCCCCGAGGCAGTATGATTCCAGGGCGCCCAGTCGAGCACCACCGGCGGTTTCTCGGTTAAGAAGCGATAGCAATCGCGGATCATGGCTTGGCTGGCGCAGATCATGCGGTTGGTGTTGATCACCGCCTTCGGCGCGCCGGTGGAGCCGGAGGTGAAGAGGTATTTCACCACCGTCTCCTCGGTCAAAGCGCTCCGCGCCGGAGCGGCATTGGCTGAGTCAGCCTCCAGCAGGGCGCCGAAAGCGAGCGCGCCGTTGACCGGGTTGCAATGGTTGATCACGGCCCTGCCTTTGGCGGCGATTACTGATAAGGCTGGCGCGAAGGCGGCGCCGTCATCAGCAAACACAGCGCCGGGGGTCAGAACAGCGGCGATGTCCTTAAGTTTAGCGTGATCCGTGGACACCAAGGAATAGGCTGGCGTCACCGGCGCGTAAGGGATGCCGACATAGGCGCAGGCGACGCCCAACAAAGCGTGTTCCAGGCTGTTTTCAGACAGAATCAACAGCGGCCGGCCCGGCCCGAGCCCCAATCCGAGTAAGGCGGCGCCAAGAGAGCGGGCGGCGCTCCGCCCCTCCGCATAGCTGACCCGCCGCCAACCGCCGTCATCGCCGCGCCGGGCGATCCAAGTGCGCTCTGGCGCAGTATCGGCCCAATGATCGAGATACGCCGCAAGCGTGGGCAGATAACTCTCAAGCTCTCCCCTTTGCCGCATCAAGACAACACCGTCCTCACGGCGCTCATACTCAAACTCCGGTCGCCAGAACCGGGAATCGGGCGGACTAGCGGCGGCGCTCATGGCGTTGTCCTTCTGAGCGGCGCTTAACGCGGGGCCATGCGGATCGCAGCGTCGAGGCGGATTACCTCGCCGTTGAGCATCGGGTTGTTGACGATATGGCGAACCAGTGGGGCGTATTCATCGGGATCGCCCAAACGAGATGGGAAAGGAGCCTGGGCCCCAAGTGAGTCCTGAACCTCTTGCGGCAACGACTCGAGCAGCGGGGTTTTGAACAGCCCCGGCGCGATGGTGCAGACGCGCACGCCCTTGTCGGCCAAATCGCGCGCCATCGGCAGGGTCATGCCGACAATCCCACCCTTGGAGGCGGCGTAGGCGATCTGTCCGATCTGCCCGTCATAGGCGGCGACCGACGCGGTGTTGACAATCACCCCGCGCGCGCCGTCAGCACCAGCGGGCTCGCCAGCGGCCATTCGGGCGGCTGCCTGGGAAGCGCAATTGAACGAGCCGATCAGATTGATCCGGATGACCTTGTCAAACAGGGCGGGGTCATGGGCCTCACCACGCGAGACGGTCTTGGCCGCCGGGCCAACCCCCGCGCAGTTCACCAACACCCGGATCTGCCCTTCTTGCGCCGCCGCGTCGATTCCCGCCGCCACCTGAGATGGATCGGACACATCAACCGCGACATAACGCCCGCCAATGCGGGCGGCATGGGCGGCGCCAGCTTCGGCATTCAGGTCGAACAGCACCACTTTCATCTCTTGCGCCGCCAAGGCGGCGGCGGTGGCGGCGCCGAGCCCCGACGCGCCGCCGGTGACAATTGCAACCTCTCCCGAAAAACTCTGCATCAATCCTCTCCTTCCAATTCTGATCGAATATGCTTCAGAATTGTCACTAGCTGCTTTTTCTCTTGAGGGCTGAGAACCCTCATCCTTGCCTGCTCCCGATGATGCAACTCTTCGCAGATCATCGCACACACGCGCGCCCCCTCTGGTGTGGGGTAAAGGGCAAAGATGCGGCGATCACCCGGCACCTGAGCCCGCCGCACATATCCCCGCTTCTCCAAATCACTGACGATTGCAACCAACCCGGAGCGCTCAATCCCGAGTCGCCGCGCCACCTCGCTTTGGGTGACATGCGGAGACTCCGCCACCACCGTCAGAACGGAGAACACACGAGGCGACATGCCTTCATCGCCCAGCGCCTCACGAAAATCGGCCAAAAACAGCATATAGGCGCGTTTCAGATTGTAGCCGATCAGTCTCTCCAGCACCCCAGCAGTCTTTGGATCTGTCGTCCCGGGGGTTGGGACAATGCCGTCACACGCCATGGCGCCTCCGTTTCGAACAAGGGGCCAGATTAATCCGGGCGATCAAGGAACAGCCCGAGCCATATCGAATCTGATTTCAATCAAGAACTGTTAACAATAGAAACAGTCAAGGCCCATTTCTGATCCTTCCTTGGAGGATGATTGTGGGCAAGATGTGAAAATCCCAGCCTCGCCAAACGCAACAAACTCGCTATCCTCACCCGGCAGAACAGTCGCGCAGACGACGAACCAGGGAGGACTCGCCTTGATACCAGCCAAGTTTGAATACCACCGGCCCGACACACTGTCCGAGGCGGTGGCTCTGCTGGCCCACCATGGCGATGACGCCCGGGTGATCGCCGGTGGCCAGAGCTTGACGCCGATGATGAAGCTACGGTTGGCGGCGCCGGGGCATTTGGTGGATTTGCAGGCGATCGCCGAGCTGCGCGCGCGCGGATCGGTGGCCGGCTTTGTGAAGATCGGCGCAACCTGCCGACAGGCTGAATTGATCACGGATGAGAGCATCTCTCGGCTGTGCCCGCTGTTGCGAGAAGCGGCGTTGCAGATCGCCGACCCGCAAGTGCGCAACATGGGCACCATCGGCGGCAATGTCGCCAACGGCGACCCAGGCAACGATATGCCGGGCCTGATGCAGTGCCTGAACGCGGTGTTCGCGCTGCAAGGGCCGAAGGGCGGGCGCGAGGTGGCGGCGAGAGACTATTACGAAGCGGCTTACGTCACATCAGCCGCCGATGATGAGATCCTCACCCTGATCAAGATCCCGACGCCGCCCATTGGCCACGGCTGGGCTTATGAGAAGCAAAAGCGCAAGATCGGCGACTACGCCACCGCCGCCGCCGCCGTGCTGCTGACGAAGACCAACGGCGTCTGCGACAGCGCCTCTATCGCCATGACTAATCTTGGCGAGACGCCCTTGTTCGCAGAGGAGGCCGGAAAGCTGTTGGTGGGATCGACGCTGGACGAGGCGGCCCTGAAGGCGGCCGCGAAAGCCGCCGTCGCCATCACCGAACCGGCGGAGGATGGGCGTGGACCGGTCGAGTTCAAGCGCGCCGTCGCCGAGGTGATGCTGCTGCGGGCGCTCAAGCGCGCTGCCGGACGCGCGCAATAAGCACTTAGAACAACAATATTCCCCAGGGAGGACGCCAGATATGGCGAAAGCACACGTCAAAATGACGGTGAACGGGCGCGAGATTGAAGCGCTCGCAGAACCGCGCACCCTACTGATCCATTTCCTACGCGAGCAATTGGAGCTGACCGGCCCGCATATCGGCTGTGAGACCGGTCATTGCGGCGCTTGCACTGTCGATCTCGATGGCCGCTCGGTGAAGAGCTGCAACATGTTCGTCGCCCAAGCCGACGGCGCAAATGTCACCACCATCGAGGGCATCCAAGGCGAGGGCGGCGGGATGCATGTGCTGCAAGAGATGTTCCGCGAGCATCATGGCCTGCAATGCGGCTATTGCACCCCCGGCATGATCACCCGCGCCTATCGGCTGCTGCAGGAGACCCCTGACCCAACGGAAGAGGAAGTCCGCTTCGGCCTGGCCGGCAACCTTTGCCGCTGCACCGGCTACCAGAACATCGTTAAGGCGGTGTTGGCCGCCGCGGCTCAGATGAACGCCAGCAAGGAGGCCGCGGAATGAGCGAGCAAGAGAAGCCGGAAAGCGTCGAAGCGCGGGCGGCCAAAGTTCAGGGCATCGGCTGCGCGCGTAAGCGGGTCGAGGATGCGCGGTTTACCCAAGGCAAAGGCCGCTATGTCGACGACATCAAACTGCCCGGCATGCTGTTCGGAGATTTCGTGCGGTCGCCCTATGGGCATGCGCGGATCAAGTCGATCGATCCCTCCAAGGCGCTGGCGCATCCCGGGGTGAAGGCGGTGCTGACCGCCAAGGATCTGGAGCCACTGTCGCTGCATTGGATGCCGACGCTCGCGGGCGACAAACAGATGGTTTTGGCTGACGGCAAGGTGTTGTTCCAAAACCAGGAAGTCGCCTTCGTAATCGCCGAGGATCGCTATATCGCCGCCGACGCCACGGAGCTGGTGGAAGTGGTTTACGAAGAGCTGCCGGTGATCGTCGATCCGTTCGAAGCGGAGAAAGAAGGCGCGCCGGTGCTGCGCGAGGATATCGCCGACAATCTGGACGGCGCACACGGCAAGCGCCGCCATCCCAACCACATCTTCACCTGGACCGAGGGCGACCAGGACGCGACCCACGCAGCGATCTCTTCCGCCGAGGTGGTCGCCGAGGAGATGATCCACTACCCCCGCACGCACCCCTGCCCGCTGGAGACCTGCGGCTGTGTCGCCTCGATGGACAAGGTGAACGAGCATCTGACGCTCTACGGCACGTTTCAGGCCCCGCATGTGGTGCGGACGGTGGCGGCGCTGCTTTCGGGCATCCCCGAACATAAGATCCGGGTGGTGTCGCCGGACATCGGCGGCGGGTTCGGCAATAAGGTCGGGGTGTATCCGGGC
>JAHQVS010000110.1 GCA_019634215.1 Paracoccaceae bacterium
GCGTACATGCGGGTCCCGGCGATTAATCGCGCCGCAGGTCGCGGCCCAAGCGGCGCCGGACACCATCGGCTCCAGTTTCCACCAATCTGGATAAACGCCGATGTCATAGAAACGCGAGATCACGGCGGCGGTGGTGTGCTCATCCATGGGGCCGATTTTGGAGGGGACGATTTCCAGCAAAAACTCCAATCGGTTTCGCCGGGCGGCGGCGTATAATCTAGAGACGGTGTCCTCTTGCGCCGTGCATAGTTCCGCTGGGTCGTTGGGATGGTAAAAGCACAGGCATTTCACTACATGCTCGCCCGGCCATTCCGACAAACCGCCGAAATCTGGGCCCAATTCTGGTTCTAGCGTCAAGGGGCGTGACCCAGGCCATTCCACCGGTCGGCCTATCCACAGCCTAGATCCAGCGGCCCGGCGCAAGGCTGTTCGACCCAGCCGGTCGTCGCAGAGCACCCCATAGCCTTCCCGCCCGTCCGAGATCGCCAGACAGGCGTCGAGGCAGAGGCTTTTGAACCGCCCAATCTTCTCCGGCGTCGCCCCATTCAGCTCCTCGAATTGAGAGCGATGGTCGAAGGCGAATACCCGCATCACGGGCCAGTCGCCCGCGCGGTTAGTGGACCAGTGGACCTGCTCCAACGCCGCGTCCTTGCGTAGCGCCGGGGTCTCGACGCCGCGTTTTAGGAAGAACTCCAACTCATCCCAACTCGGGTAGGCAGGCGTGCAGCCATGACGACTGACCGCCAATGCGCCGCAGGCGTTGGCGTATTCAAGCACTTTCGGCCAGGGCTCATTCGACATCCAGCCCTTCAGCAGCCCAGACATAAACCCGTCCCCCGCGCCAAGCACGTTGAACACCTCGATCGGAAAGCCCGGCCCGGACTCGCCTTGGTCCAGGTTGCCGGGGATGGCGCCGGTGAACGCCCCCGCACCCATTGGTCCGCGTTTGCAGACCAGGGTCGCCTGCGTTAACGACCGCACAGTTCGCAGCGCCTCAAGCGTGTCGGTCGAGCCGCCAGCGATATGGAATTCCTCTTCAGTGCCGACGATCAGATCGAACAACCCAAGATGGCTTTGCAGTTTGGCCGTCACCGCCTCCGAAGCGATAAACCGCTCTTCCCCAGCGCCATGCCCGGCGAGGCCCCAGAGATTGGGCCGGTAATCAATATCCAGCGCCGTGCGGGCGCCTTGCTCCCGTGCCAACCGTAGCGCCTTCAAGACAGCCCCCTCGGTGCGCGGGTGGCTGAGGTGGGTGCCAGTGGCCACCACCGCCCGGGCTTCGGCGATAAAGCCCGGATCAATGTCGGCTTCTGTCAGGCCCATATCCGCGCAGTCCTCGCGGTAGAAGATCAATGGGAACTGCTTGTCGTCGCGAATGCCCAGCAGCACCAGCGCGGTCAGCCGCTGCTGGTCGATCTTGACTCCCCGGATGTCGACACCCTCGCGCTGGAGCTGCTCCAGGATAAACCGGCCCATATGCTCGTCGCCGACGCCGGTGATCACCGCTGTCTTCAAGCCCAGCCGCGCCGCGCCGCAGGCGATGTTGGTCGGGGAGCCGCCGATATACTTGTCGAAGGAGCGCATGTCCTCCAACCGGCCGCCGACCTGCGCGCCATAGAGATCCACCGACGATCTGCCGATGGTGACGACGTCGAGTGATTTCGTCATGTTAAACACCCTCCTAGGCGGTTCAGACTGTTCCGCCGAGTGAGCCTTCCAGCTGGGCCATCTCTTGCCCGCCCGCCATCAGGTTCTGTAGTTCCTCCGCTGAGATCTCTCCGCGGGTGGCGGTGCCGAGCGTTTTGCCCCGGTTTAAGACGGTGAACCGGTCGCCGACCGCCATGGCGTGGCGAACGTTATGGCTGATGAACACAACCCCTACGCCCTGAGATCGCACCTTGGCGATGGTCGCCAAAACGTTCGAGGTTTGCCGCACGCCCAGCGCGGAAGTCGGTTCGTCCAGGATCAGCACCTTGGCCCCAAAATACACCGCCCGCGCGATCGCCACCGTTTGACGCTCGCCACCGGAGAGGGTCCCGACCGCCTGGTCCGGCGCACGGAGATGAATGCCCATCCGGCCCATCTCCTCCAGGGTGATGGCGTTGGCTCTATCGATGTCGAACCGCTTCAGTGGCCAGACCCCCTTAGTCGGCTCTCGCCCCATAAAGAAGTTACGGGACACCGACATGAGCGGGATCATGGCGAGGTCTTGGAACACCGTGGCGATTCCGGCGTTCATGGCGTCGCGCGGGCTGTCAAACGACATCGTCGCGCCTTCAAAGTAAATCTGCCCCGCCGAGGGCTTGTGCACTCCGGACATGGTCTTGATGAAGGTCGACTTGCCCGCACCGTTGTCGCCAAGCAGGCAGTGGCATTCGCCGGGCTGGACGTCGAAACTCACTCCAGCCAGCGCGATCACATTGCCGAAATGCTTCTCGATATTCTCCATGCGTATGATTGGCTCGCCCATTGTTCAACGCTCCCCGGTCACGCGCTTGCGCACGGCGTTGTTGAACAGCACGGCGATCAGCAGCATGCCGCCGAGAAACACCTTGAACCAATCCTGGTCGAAGTCGGTGTAGGTCAGCCCGATTACCACCATGCCGAAGATGATCGCCCCGAAGAACGCCCCGATCGCGGAGCCGTAACCGCCAGTCAGCAGACAGCCGCCGATAACAGCCGCGATGATCGCTTCGAATTCTTTCTGAAAGCCACGCCGGGCGTCAGTGGAGCCGGCGTCCAGCACCGTGATGATCGCCAGCAGCGCCGCGCAGCAAGCGGTGAGCATAAACAGCGCCACCTTAACCTTGCGCACCGGCACGCCTGAGTTGGCGGCGGCGCGTGGGTCGCCGCCTGAGGCGAAGATCCAGTTGCCGGCCGGGGTGCGCAGCAGCACATAGGTGGCCGCCAAGGCCAACCCGATAAACCATAGGATCTCAACCGGAACGCCCGGCACCTTCGGCGCGCCGTTGCGGAAGGTCTCAACCAGGCCTTGATCCGCCAGCCAAGCGAAGAGCCCCGGAAAGGCGTCGCCGCTAAAAAGCGGCGTCAACGGATCATTCTCCGCCGCCCCGCGCACCCCGCGCAGTTGGGTGGAGCCGCCGCTGAACCATTTCAGCCCAACCAGTGACGCGCCTTGAAGGATAAACAGAAACGCCAAGGTGACGATAAACGAGGGCAAACCGGTTCGGATCACGATCTGCCCGTTCACCATCCCGAGCAGCGCTGCCGCCACCAGCGTGAACGGGATCGCCAGCGCCAGTGGCAGGCTATAGGTCACAACCAGCGCTGCGAAAATCATACCGGCGAAGGCGACCATTGAGCCAATCGAGAGATCAAACTCGCCGCCGATCATCAGCATCGCCGCCGCAATCGCCAGAATGCCGAGCTGGGATGCTGGGGTCAGGAAATTCATGACCCCCGACAGAGTGAACATGCTGCTGTCGGCGGTCGCCAGGAAAAACGCTGAGACTAAGATGACCCCGGCGATGGCCCCTAACTCGGGGCGCTTCATCAGGCGGGTCAGTACGGGTTCCGTCTTCAGCCGTTCATCCACAGCCGGCGCATCTGCCTCCACGGCCATATGCTGTTTCCTCCCAATTTTTGTTGCGAGGCGCTTCTTTGGCGCCTCGCTTATGGATAACAGCTTGAGTCAGCGAATGCCCTTGGCCGAAAGATCGATGACCTGCTCCGCTTTGTCCGCCGTCACTAGGTTCGGCCCGGAGGGGACGTTGCCCCCTGGCACGAGGCCGTACTTGGCGTTCAGCGCCAAGAAGGACACTGGGAGATAGCCTTGCAGGAATTGCTGCTGATCAATCGCAAACTCGGCGTCTCCGGCCACGATCGACTCCAAGAAGCTGGCGGACATATCAAAGGTCGCTACCTTAACTTCAGCGCCGACCGCCTTCACAGCCGCCACGGATGGCTCTCCTGCGGTGCTCGCGCCTAGGGCGAGGATGGTGTCGATGTCCGGGTCAGCTTCTAACGAGGCGCGCACCTTGGCTTCAATCTCGGTCGGGTCATTGGTGGTCGGCAACACCGTCACCTCGCCGCCAAAGCCCTCTTCGAAGCCTGAGCAGCGTAGATCAAGCGCGACGTTGCCAACTTCTTGGTTGACGCAAAGGCCCTTCTTTCCGCCAGTCTCGGCTAGCTTTGCGCCAGCAATTTTGCCTGCGTCAAACTCGCTTTGGCCGACATGCAGCAATGCGCCCAACTCGGCGGCGACGTCGGAGCCTGAATTCATCGAGATCACCGGAATACCGGCGGCCACTGCGCGCTGAATCGACGGGCCAAGGGCATCAGGATCTGGAATTGACACCACCAGCCCATCAGGCTCCTGGTTAACCGCCGCGTCGATCAACTGACCCATCGCCACCATGTCGAATGTTTGCGGCGAGCGGTAATCGACATTGGCGCCGGTGTGCTCCGCCGCCAGCTCGACGCCGTTCTTCACCACCGACCAGAACGGGTCATTCGCCTGACCATGCGCGACCACGATAATATCTTGCGCCATCACCGGGCTTGCGGCCAAAGCGCCGACCGCGACCAGGGTCCTCAGAAGACTTTTCATTTGTACCTCCCATCCAATATGCGCCAGCGGCCTGTCGCCGCCGTCGCCATCGGCTGTTGGATCAGCCGATCTTTTCTCCCCGAGCCTGGCGATCACGCCTTGCGGGTCATGCCTTCCGCGTCACGCGCCCATTGCAGCGAGTTTGCTCGCCGAAGTGGCAAGCTGGCGCTCCACGATGTTGCGAAAACCCTCACCCTTATCTGGAGTAAAGGGGTTTGGGCCTGGGGCGTTTGTTTCAAGGATGATCGGGCCGTTGTAACCGATGGTGTCCAGAGCGGCGATCTGGGCTGCGAAGTCGGTATGACCATCGCCAATCCCACAGCGATTGCTATCGGCAGCGTGGTAAAGTCCGACTTTCTCACCACCCTGGCTTAGCGCCAAGGCCGAGTCCGATTCCTCGATATTCATATGATAAGCGTCGGGCAACAAGCGCAGATTGTTTGCACCGACCTCGGCGATCAGCGCCAGACCCTCTGATACGGTGCGGATCTGATGGGTCTCGTAGCGGTTCAATAGCTCGAACACCACCTGAAGCTCGCGTTCCGCCGCCGCCTCGCAAACGCGCCCAACGGCGTCCGCCAGTAGAACATCCTCCTCGGCTTGCCCTGTGATCGGACGGATGCGGCCGACTTGCCCGTGACACGAAATCAACGGCTGACCCAGCTCAGCGGCCCAGTCCATGAGCTTGTCATAATAGGCGATAGCGGGTGTGCGTATCGTGGGGTCTGGATGGGAAATGTCGGCATCTCCCGGCGTAATGGAGAAAACCTCCAGCCCGGCATCACCGAAAATCCGGTGCGCTTCCGTCGCGTTGACGCCATTGATGTCGCCAAACAGCTCCACGCCATCCAGCTGTGCCGCCGCCACTCGCTGGGCGATTTCGGGAAGCGACGCGCCGCCAAAAATCCACGTGCAGCAGCCGAGTTTACGCATCAGAACGCGCTCCCTTGACCCAAGTTGTTTGCAGCGTGCGCAACCGGGACGGTCTCGCCGCTCTTGGCAGCTTGAGTGGCGGCTTCCGCGATGGCAAGAGCGTTAACGCCGTCTTCTAGCGTCACTTTGACCGGCGCGCCATCAAGGGCGGCCGCCACGAAGGAGGCCCATGCATTGGCGTAAGAGTCGGCGTATCGCTCGAGGAAGAAATAGCGCGGCTTGCCGCTGTCGACCGTGTCGGCGTTGGCTCTGCGCACTGTGCTCTCCAGCACGTTGTCCGCGCTCAGAAGGCCGCGTTCGCCAAGAAACTCGATGCGTTGGTCGTAGCCATAGACGGCGCGGCGGCTATTTTTAATCACCGCCATCGCGCCATCAGGGAAATGCAGCACCGTTACCGCAGTGTCGACGTCTCCCAGCGACCCAATCTCCGGGTCGATCAGGCAAGCTCCTGAGGCGCTGACTCGTTCCGGCGCCGCGCCCATCAGCCAGCAGGCCATGTCGAAGTCATGAATCGCCATGTCCCGGAACAGCCCGCCGGAGACCCTCACGTAGGAAATGGGTGGCGGCGCTGGATCGAACGAGATTAGCGACAGCAGCTCGCCCCTGCCGATGTCACCGGCGTCATAGGCGATCTTCAGCTGATGAAAGTTAGGGTCAAAGCGACGGTTAAATCCGATCATCACCGGATGCGATGCAGCGGCGATGGCGGTTTGGCAGCGCAGGGCGCGCTCCAAATCTAGGTCGATTGGTTTCTCGCACAGGACCGCTTTGCCAGCGGCGACGGCGGCTTCGATCAGATCGGCGTGGGTGTCGGTGGAGGTTGCGATCAGGACGGCGGCGATATCTTTCCTTTGAAGGATATCGTCCGTGTTCGTGGCTTCGGCCCCGGTCGCTGTCGCGAGCATCTGAGCCGCTTCGTTATTGACGTCTGCGATCGCCGTTAGAGCGCTTTGGGGATGGGCGGCGATGTTTCGCGCATGCACGGCCCCAATACGGCCCGCTCCAAGCAGCCCAACCTTCAACATTTCCGGACCCTCCCGTCGCCACATCGATGCGGCTGTCATTCAGCTTTGGGTACATGTGCTTGCACGCGCGTGCAAGAAGATTTTGCTCGCGTGTGCATGGCTTTTTGCCCTAAGCGGTGACGCTGGAGGTCAGAGCATGTTGGAGACCGATACTATCACGGCTGAAGACGTCGCCGCCGCAGCGGGCGTATCGCGCTGGACAGTCGCCCGGGCATTCAAAAAAGACGCCTCTATATCGCGAAAGACTCGTGACAAAGTGCTGGCCGTGGCTCGGGACCTTGGCTACGTGCCCGATCTACACGCCGCTGGCCTTGCCGCTGACCGATCAAATCTCGTCGCGCTGATTTTCGATGACTTCGACAATCCGCATAAGCTGGTTATTTTGGAGAGGATGACGCGGATTGTTCAGCAACACGGCTGGGCGGCAATCACCATAAATTCCGGTGGTCCCGATGGCGCGACTGAAGCCCTGCAGTCGGCGCGGCAACGGCGGGTGGATGCGGCTGTTATGATCGGCACCGAGTTCGACGATGAATTGCTCTCCACCGCGACCGAGGCGCGCCGTTTAAAGAAATTAGTGGTGTTCGCCCGCGAAAGCCTTTGTAAGGGAACGATTTCCATCCACTGCGACGACGAACGCGCCATGGCCGAGATCGCTGAGCACATAACAGCCTGTGGCAGGCGGCGGCCGCTGTTCCTGGCTGGTCCCGAGACGCAATCAGCGGGGCTGCGGCGGGCGGAGCTGTTCAACGCCTCTTGGACTAGCCGACATGGCTCGCCCTCGCCTATCGTCCATGTGGGCGCCTACGCCTCCGACACAGCGTATCATCGTTTACTAGAGGTGTTCGGCGCGCTTGGCGGCCTCAATGCTGTCGATGTTGTGGTTTGCGAGAACGATATCATTGCCATTGGCGCAATGGACGCCCTGCGTCACGGCCTTGGCCTGCATGTACCTCAGGATGTTGGCGTCGTCGGCTTTGACGACATCACCCTCGCCGCCGCCCCCTCTTATGCGCTCACCACCTATCGGCAGCCGATCTCAAGCATGGTTGAGGCCTTGGTGGAGATCTTGGAAAGCGGGGAGACCCCAGCGTCTGTCACCGCGTTAGAGGGCCGTCTGGTCGTGCGTTCCAGTCTTTGAGCGATCTTAGTTTAGCTGATCTTCAGCCGATTTTCCTCAACAGTTCAATAAGCTGCTGCGCCTCGCCCGTCGTTAGCGGTTCAAGCGTGGAGGCTGAGATCTCTGCTGAATCGCTCAACCGAGGAGAGATCAAAGCCGCCCCGGCGCTCGTCAACTGCACATCCAGCCGGCGCTTATCAAGTGGGTTGCGCGCCGTCTCCACTAGCCCGCGCGCCCTGAGGCGGTCGACAACGCCCTTGATCGTCGCTGTGTCCATCGCGGTTCGACGGCCGAGTTCGTTCTGTGAGAGGGAGCCTTCCTGGGCCAAGATAGCCAGGGTCGAAAATTGCGTTGGCGTCAGATCGTTGATCCGCTCTGCGAATATTGCCAGATGACGCTGTTGAGCGCGGCGTAGCAAAAAACCGACTTGATCCCCCAGCCGCCACACGCCGGTATCGACCCGGGGAGCCTCCTCAGGCACTGCGTCAATGTAGACGGCTTTTTCATCCCGCACCATTGAAGCGCCTTTCATCGTTCGTACGCGTCGATCTTCTGGGGCCTTGAGCCATGAAGGCTTTTTGGATTGCGGTGATGAGAGTGGAGATGGCGCGAGATATTTCGTCTTTCATGTAAGCTATTGTAAATAATATGAAATGAAGGTGTTTTGGAAGCTGTTCCCTGATCAAGCGGCGTGGCAAAGTAAGTTTCCCCGGACAAAATCAGGCGGATTCGAACACCAAGATTGGCAGATCAGCATGTTCCCAGCGCCCAACAGAACAGAATTCCTACTGGGTCCGGTTGGTGGGGCCAAGCGCCTTTTCCTTTCGCGGATAGATCGCTGTTTTCCGCCTTGACAAACGATCTCCCCCTGGCACGATCGCTTGTGTGCAAGCAATAATTGGTGAAGGCGGAATGCGGTACCTGGCGGCTCGATCCGTTGAAGAAGCCCTTGAGGCCTTGGCCGATGGCGCGCAGCTCCCGGTATCTGAACGTCCGAAGTTGGTTGCGGGCGGCACTGACCTATATCCAGCGCTCGGTGATCGGCCCATGCGCAATGGATTGATCGACGTCTCCAAAATCTCGGCGCTTCTCCCCGTGGAGGCCATGGAGGAAGCTTGGCGTATTGGCGCCGCTTGCCGCTGGTCAGATCTAATCAAAGCCCCGCTGCCCCCGTGTTTCGATGGGTTGAAGGTCGCCGCGCGTGAGGTGGGCTCTGTGCAAATCCAGAACGCGGGCACTGTGGCGGGCAATTTGTGCAACGCCTCTCCTGCGGCTGATGGCGTGCCGCCGCTTCTGACCCTAGACGCGTCGGTGGAGTTGCGCTCTGTGCGCGGAGATCGGACTGTCGCACTGAGTGATTTCCTTCTCGGCGTGCGCCAGACCGCTCTGGCGCCGGATGAGTTAATGGTCGCGATTCACATCCCACGTCGCCCGACAAGCGCACGAAGCACGTTCTTGAAGCTTGGCGCTCGGCGCTACTTGGTGATTTCTATCTGTATGGTCGCGGTCATGATCGAGCCTGACGCCGATGGAAAAGTGGCGCTGGCGCGTGTCGCGGTTGGTGCTTGCTCAGCCGTGGCGCAGCGCCTGCCAGCCCTGGAGCAGCGCTTGCTCGGTGCGCCGATGAATGGGCTGGCCTTGGCGGACCTTGTCACGGCGGAGGATTTAGCGCCGTTGTCGCCGATCGACGATATCCGGGGAGGCGCCGCCTATCGCTTGGTTGGCGCTCAAGAGCTGGTGCGCCGGGCGTTAAGTTCTGTGGCGGGAGGCTGAGTGAGCGGTATGGAGGATCAGGCGACTCTGCAAAGTGCGGTCAGCTTCAATTTGAACGGCGAGCCGGTGCTGGTGGAGGCGCCGTTTGGCGAACGTCTGTCTGAGAGTTTGCGTGAGCGTTGCGGTGCGCGGGACGTTAAGATCGGCTGTAATGCCGGCGATTGCGGTGCTTGCACCGTTCTCCTTGATGGCGCGCCGGTCTGTGCCTGTTTGACGCCCACCCACCAGGTCGCTGACGCCGAGGTTGAGACGCCTGCTGGACTGGCCAGGATCGATCGCTATGCCCAACGGCTGACAACGGCTTTCGCACGGCATGGCGCGGCGCAATGCGGGATCTGCACCCCCGGTATGCTGGCCTCGGCGGTGGCGTTGCTGCGCGCCGCCCCAAGCCCCACTCTTGAAGAGGTCCAGGATGCGCTTGGCGGGGTGTTGTGTCGCTGCACAGGATATCGCTCGATCCTCGACGCGGTGGTTGCCGCCGGGCAAGGCGAGGAGCTCCCTGTTGCAATCAGTGGCGGGGTCGGAGCCGCCTCCGCCAGGGTTGACGGTGTGGCGAAACTGTCCGGCGCTGAACTTTTTGGGGATGACGTCGCTCCCGCCGGCGCTCCGGTGGTGAAGGTCCTGCGCTCACCTTACCCACGCGCCGCCTTTACACTTGGCGATCTTGACGCCTTCATCGCCCAGACGCCTGGGTTGATCTGCGTTCTGACCGCCGCCGATGTGCCTGGTGAGAATAGCTTCGGTGTGATCCCCGGCTTTGAAGATCAGCCGGTGTTTGCTGAGAGCGAGGTCCGTTTTCGCGGTGAGGCGGTGGCCGCCTTTGTTGGTGAGGCCGAGGCTATGCGCAGCTTCGACCCTGATACCGCGCCGATCGAATGGCGGGAGGCCTCAGCGGTGATGACGATCACCGAAGCTTGCGCTGCTGGCACCCCTCATTTGCATGCGCATGCTTCTCAAAACGTGATGTGTCAAGGCTACGTCGCGTGCGGCGATGCCGAGGCGGGTTTGGCCGCGGCGGATGTTGTGGTCGAGGGTGCTTACAGCACCAGCTTCGTTGAACATGCGTATATCGAACCTGAGGCTGGTTTTGCTCGAGTAGTGGATGGGCGGATCGAGATCGCCTCCTGTACCCAGGCGCCGTTTATGGATCTAGAGGCGGTTGCGCGAATACTGGACGTGAGCCCTCAGCAGGTGCGTATTCTGCCGACTGCGGTGGGCGGCGGTTTCGGCTCTAAACTTGACCTTTCGGTTCAACCCTACCTGGCTTTGGCGGCGCTGAAGACGGGGCGACCGGTTCGGATGGCTTACAGTCGACAGGAGTCGATGCAGTCCACCACCAAGCGCCATCCCGCTGAGATCCGCCTCCGGATCGGCGCGACTAGCGATGGGCGTGTATGCGGATTTGACTTCGAGGGCGGATTCAACACTGGCGCGTACGCTTCCTGGGGGCCGACCGTCGCCAACCGTGTTCCAGTCCACGCCTCAGGCCCCTATTACATCCAAAACTACCGTGCCCGTTCACGTGCGATCTATACCCACTGTCCGCCGTCAGGAGCCTTTCGTGGCTTCGGCGTCCCGCAGTCCGCGATCGCGCAGGAAACCCTCTTTGACCAATTGGCGGCAAAGCTCGATCTGGACCCGCTGGAGTTTCGCCTGATGAACGCGCTCGACAATGGCGTTCGCACCGTGACTGGCCAAAGCTTTGACACCGGCGTCGGCGTGCGCGCCTGCCTTAAGGCGCTCGCTCCCAAATGGCGCGTGGCGCGTGACGCGGCCCAGGCCGTCAACGCTGCGCGCGTTTCAGGGCGGTCGCCGCTGCGTCGCGGCGTCGGCCTGGCCGCCGGATGGTATGGCTGTGGCAACACCTCCATGCCCAACCCCTCCACCATCAAGGCCGGGATCACCCCGGACGGCGCCCTAACACTGCACCTTGGCGCCGTGGACATCGGTCAGGGCTCGCACACCGTGATCGCTCAGATTTTTGCCGAGGCTATCGGTGTCGCACTCCATGATCTCAGCTTCGTTGGCGCAGACACCGACATCACCCCTGACGCGGGTAAGACATCCGCCTCTCGTCAGACATTCATCAGCGGCAACGCCGCGCGTCTCACTGGGGAAGTTCTGCGTGAAAAGGTGCTGCGTCTCTGCAACGCTTCAGGCGAAGCGACACTGGAAATTCTGCCGGGATCGGGCCGCTTGCAGGTGCTTGACGGCGCCCAGCGCCACGAGATCGCTTTACGAGAGATGCCAGTCGACTCAGATGGCTACGCCTTGGCGGCGCTGGAAAGTTACGACCCTCCAATCAAACCGCTCGACGCCAATGGCCAGGGCGACCCATACGCCCAGTTCGGATACGCCGCCCAAATTGCAGAGGTCGATGTGGACATGACTTTAGGTCTGGTGACGCCGGTGAAGTTCATCGCCGCGCATGACGTCGGCCGCGCCATCAACCCCATGCTGGTGGAAGGTCAAGTGACCGGGGGCGTCGCCCAAGGGCTCGGCATGGCGCTGATGGAAGAATTCATACCGGGGCGTAGTGAGAACCTCCACGAATATCTCATCCCCACCATCGGCGACATGCCCGAGGTAGAAACCATCATCATTGAAGAGGCCGATGCACACGGCCCCTACGGCGCCAAGGGGCTTGGCGAGCATGTGTTGATCCCCACCGCCCCAGCGCTGTTCAACGCCATACGCCACGCCAGTGGCGCCTGCATTACCCGGGCCCCGGCGACGCCAGATCGTGTGCTTGCGGCGATCAACGCCGCCAGGGAAGCCTGATATGCCGGACACCGCACCTGAGCCAAAGCCCGACAAAATCCGCTGTGACGCTTGCCCAGTGATGTGTTATATCGCTGATGGTAAATCCGGAGCCTGCGACCGCTACGCCAATCATGGTGGTGAACTGGTCCGCTTGGACCCTCTGACCATCATCGAAATGCGCCAAGGCCGTTCAAGCGAGCCCGATATTGTACCGTTCCTGGAGAGCGATCCCGCCGACTGGGATGGCGATCTGTTTAAAAACCAGAGCGCCTTTGTGACGGCAGTCGGCGCCGGCACCACCTACCCGGACTATAAGCCAGCGCCCTTTATCGTGAACCAGCAAGTCGCGGGGGTCGACATGGTCACGGTCGTCACTGAAGGCATCTTCAGCTACTGCGGCGCTAAGGTGAAGATCGACACTGACCGTCATATCGGCGAGGAGCGCGCCACTGTGCGTGTGGAGGGCGAACCCATCGGCCATGTCACCACCACCGAGTATGGCTCGAAAATGCTGTCCCTCGGCGGTGTTGAGCATTTGACAGGCGGCTCAAAGAAAGAAGGCCGGGTGACTTGCGATGCGTTGATGGCTCTTTGCAACCGCCACTCGGTGGAGATGACCATCGATGATGGTGCGGCGATCACGGTGCAGGCCGGGAAGGCCCCGATTATCGACGGCGAAACCGAGCGCCTGATGCGTGTCGGTTGCGGCTCGGCGAGCATCGGCATGTTCGCGAAACAATGGGTGGACCATGTCGATGACGTGGTGGTGGTCGATGATCATATCACCGGGGTCCTGTCCGAGCATGAAACCGGCAAGCAGCTGGACGTGCCCCCAACAGGCATCAAAATCCTCGGCCGCCGGTCCACGCCAGGGCGCTATTTTCAGGTTGCCAATCC
>JAHQVS010000111.1 GCA_019634215.1 Paracoccaceae bacterium
CATCCGCCGACAAGCACACCGCTGGCCGCTACCGCGCCTCAACCAGCGCCTCCGACGGAGACAGCGTCCCCCACAACGCCAATTCCAACGCCTGACCCGCATCCGCCGGCAAGCACGCCGGGGGCCGCGACCGCGCCACAACCAGCGCCTCCGACGGAAACAACGGCTCCCAACACACCCATTCCAACGCCCGACCCACATCCGCCGGCCAGTGAACCGCTAGCCGCAACCGCGCCTCAACCTGTGGCGCCGAGGGAGACAACATCTCTCCCACCACCCCACCCCCCCCCCAACCCACATCCACCGGCAAGCGCAGCGCCCGAAAGCGTTCCATCTGAGAGCGCGTCGCCGCCCGCCCCCGCGACGCGGCGCGGTCGTCCCCATCCAACTGCGGCCCGCTCCGCCGTCCCGCCGCGACTGCGCGTCCGGCGGTTGCGCGGCGATTGGTCGGGCGCTTGGCCGCCGCCCCCTCACGGAGAGCCGTAATGTTCGCCCCCAGCGCCTACACCTTCGCCAACATCATCTCCGGCGCCATCCGCCTTGGACGCGAGGCTTTTCAAGCCAAGGTTCTGCGCGACGTGCGCGAACAGGATCTTGAGGTCCTGATCCCCGCAGAGATGCCGCTGACGCCAAGGGAGAACGATCCGCCGGGCGGGGTCGCGCAACGCCAACGCAACTGGTGCTCCGCATGGGTGCGCCAAAAGGGAACCTGGGCGGAAGGCCAGCCCTACGCTGGCGTATTCAAGATGCGCAACGGCCAGTTGGAGCTGAACGAGTTTACCGAACAGCCGATCATCGACCCCGACCACGCCCACCTTCTTGACGACGCGTTGGAGGAGCTGATCATCGAAAGCCGTCTGCGCGCAGGCGGCGACGTCGACAGCCAGCGCGCCCACGCCCAGCTGATGTGCTACCACCATAAGAACTGGGCGGACGAGAACGCCTCTTCGCCCTGGGGCCTGTTCTTCGCTGAGGTGGTGGACACGGGCTTTGACCTCCTTAAAAACAACCCAGGTTTGCTGTCAGGCGGCGGCAAGGCGCATGCGCTGTTTCGGGCTATGGCGCCCAACCTCGCCGACGCCTTCAGCGCCAACGACAACGGCGTGCGCACCTCCACCAAGCTCGCCAACGCCTTCGCCGAGGCGTCACTGACCACCCTGGTCAACAGCCCCGACCTGGTCGCCTCCGAAGATCATTGGAAGCCGCTGGTGCATGGGGTGCTGAAGCCGTTGCAACAGGAAGTGCAGGTCTCCGGCGCGTCGGTGCTGTTCAGCGCGGAAGGCCGGTTGCGCGAGTTGATGACTGGGCCGATCGCCCATAACGCTCTCAGCGCCATCGCCGATCAGCATCAAGGCTTTCTCAAAGGCGCGCTCGGCGAGGAACGCATCCTCGGCGAAATCGCGCGGCAAACTCTAGGCGTGGTCGCCTCCACCGATCCAAAGACCTTCCACGCTCGCAAGATCTTCTCCGCTGAGGGCGCGGCTGTCGTGTTCAAGAGCGCGCTCAGCGTCGCCAGCGAACGCCCTGAGCTGTTCGCACTCAAAAGTCTCACCGGCGCCGGCCAGAGCGCGATGGGTGAATTCGTGCGCAACATCGCCAACACCATCACCGACGCCCCGCGACCGTTCGGGGCCCGCGACGGCCTCGCTCCCGCTGTCGCTTCTGCCGCGCTCAAGGGCGCCGAAGTCTACGCCGCCACTCACTTCCGCACCCCAGACGGGGAGGAGCCTGAACTGGGCGTCAAGGTGGCTCAGCACCTGGTCTCAGACGTGCTTTCAGGCTTCAAAGGCGCGCTTGGGCAAGGCGACCAAAACTTGTTCGCCAACCTGTTCTCACGCTCCGAGGCGCTCGACGTGCTGCAAATCGTGATGGAGCATGTGGCGCAATCGCCGAACCTCTCCTTCGGCATGAACGCCAACCGCGCGGCAAAATCGGTGGCCAGCACTCTCGCCACGGCCATCGCCACAGACAAGGCTGGGCTGCTGAGCGGCAGTGACTGGCGCTCAATCCTGGTGGTCGCAATGCGCACCGAGCTGAAAAACCCGGGAAGCCTGCTCAGCGACACCTCCGAGGGCAAGGAGCCGGAGCGGACCGTGGCTGTGAAGCTGATCAAACGGCTGATCGACGCTAGCCTGAAAAGCAAAGCCCCCGGTGGGGTGATGTTTGGCGAAACGCTGTCCGAGGCGATCCGCGCCACGCTACACGCGGCTGGGGCAGGCGCGCTCTCAGCGTTTGAAAATGACGCAGATTTCGACAATCATCTTACTGGTCTCGATACCCTTGTCGCGCGTTTGAACAGTCTCGCGGCCAGCCGCAACGCCGCCACCGCCATCAGCGCCGACGATTGGGTGACGATCTACACCCATTTCCTCGCTCATGGCTTGGCCGCTGGGGCTGGCGCGTTTGACGAGGTCAGCGACGACGACCTGATGGCGGCGCTGACTGCGCCGATCCCAATCGCCAGAATCTGATCTTTCCGTTCCGAGTTCGTTATGAACCAGCAAGCGTTGGCCCATAGCGACGAGGCCTTTGTTTCATCGCGCTTTCATATCGGAAACTGCACATATTTTCCTGAAAGCGCTTTAGGAGTTTTGAAATGTTTCGTTTGATGATCACCTCAGCATTGGCGCTGATGCTGGCGACCTGTGGCGGTGGCGGCGGCGATCGTCCCGCAACGACGCGCGCCGACCTGAACGCCGTAAACCAGCAGCTCTCCGAGGCCGCGCGCGGCGGGTGGGAGAATTACCAAATCAAGCTGTCGGAGCTGACCCCTGAGATTGAGCGCATCGCGCAGTTGTGCGAGCAGCCGGGCGTCGGGAAAGGGTTGCGCGGCCTGATCACCGCAGGCGCTGGCAGCGAGCCCGAGGCGCGGCTGCGCTGCCTGTCTACGGCGGTCGAGGCCTACGCGCTGTTGGCGGACAAGCCCTTAGGCGACGCCGCCGCGACAGATGCCGCGGCGCCAGAGACCCGCGCCGCCTCTCTCCGCGCAGAAGTCGACACCCTCGACCTCTGCGTCACCGGCGGCGACAAGCCAGACTGTGAGTTGATCACCGTCATGGGCCAGACCCTGGAGACCCGCCGTGCCCGCGCCGAGATCGCCGCCGCCGCCACCGCCGGAACTGACGCGATCACGACAGACCTGGTCGCCGCCACCCGAGACCACGCCGCCCGCTTCGCCGAGGCGTCCGAGCGGCAGTGGCCCAGTCTGCAAACGGCCTCTGCGGCGGACGACGCCCAAGGCGAGGCCATGCGCGGCCGGGACCGGATGATGATGTGGCAGGCCTGCACTGTGCATCAGTCCCAGCAATCATTCCTCGAAAAGGCTGGAACCCTCGACCAGAACCTGATGCGCGAGGCCGGCTATGGCGCGATGATGAAAGAGCTGCGGCTGGCCGTGGCCGCTTCGGCGCAAGCGATGAGCTTTAAACCGATTTGCCCCGGCGGCGGGGCGGACTGCGCCGAGGCGGTCGCCTGCGCCTCGGCGCCTGAGGAGCAATCCTGCCGCAACGCCCGCGCCGCCGGTCTGATCGCCGCCTGCGGCCCGCTCGGCGGCAAACTGCCGAGCTGAGCGTCAACGCCCTAATGCGGGGTCCAGCTATGACGCAGGGCCCCGTAGCAAGACGATATATCTCGGCTGAAATCGACTAAAGCCAAAATTCAACGCATTGATTTATATATACTTTCCCAAAAAACCGCAGGCATGACCCATCCTTAAGCTAGAACAGACCACAATTTGGCTGTTGAATTGGGACTTTAAGCCGCCGGAGCCAAGCGCCCTCAGTTTCAACGAACTCTGACCCGGAGGGCTGCATTCCGGGGCATAGGTCGTGCTATTGCGCATTCGTTGCAGGGGGTTCAATGTTCAGGTGATCTGATTGCGTTCAGCCGGATTGTCGGCTCCCTCCATACCGCCATGAGTTCGTCCATGATCGTCGACGCACTACAATATGCCGAGTGGTCGGAGCGGGTCTTTCGCCAGATGCGCGAAGGCGATGTTTCCGCTGTGCATGCGACAATCGCCTATCATGAGACTTTCCGTGAGACCGTCGACGAATTGATCGCATGGAACCGCCGCTTCGAGGCTCATGCCGAGCTGATAACATGGGCGGGCGACGTTGCCGCTATTCGGCAGGCGAATGACAATGGACGCACAGCCATCCTGTTCGGTTTGCAGAATCCCTCACCGATCGAGGGCGACATCGGCCTTCTTGAAATTCTACACCGTCTCGGCGTCCGCTTTATGCAAATCGCCTACAATACCCAATCGCTCTTGGCTGCCGGTTGGACAGAGCTAGAGGATGGCGGCGTCACCCGATTTGGGCGTGAGGCGATCGCCGAGATGAACCGGCTGGGTATGGCTATCGATCTCAGCCATGCGGCCGACCGCTCGGCGCGCGACGCCATCGCGTTCTCTTCGCGGCCTGTCGCGCTCACCCATGCCAACCCGCGCTGGGCGCGCGAAACAGGCCGCAACCCGCCCGACGAGGTGATCGCCGCGCTAGTGGAGCGCGGCGGGGTCATGGGTTTCTCGCTGTACCCTCACCATTTGCCGGACGGGTCAGAGACGACGCTGGAGGGGTTCTGCACCATGGTCGCCCGCGCTGTTGAGCAGCATGGGGTCGGCGCGTTTGGCCTCGGTTCGGATCTTTGTCAGGATCGCTCTGACGAAACGGTGGCTTGGATGCGGACGGGACGATGGACTAAAGCACCCGCAGGCCCAGACGCCGTGTTTCCAAAGCAGCCTGACTGGTTCAGGGGTAACGGCGATTTCCCAGGAATCGCAGACGGCCTCGCCCGGATCGGTTTTGCGAACAATGAGGTCTCGGCCTTGATGGGCGGCAATTGGATGCGCTTTTTCGAAGAGGCTTTCCAACCGGTCGGAGACGCGCCATGAGTCAAACCGCCCTGCTCCATACTCTCTGGCGCCGCCCGCCTGAAATGGTGATGCGGCTTGAGCGCATGGGGGCGGCGTTTCCCACGCGCCTGAGCTTCTTGCCAACACTCATCCGCCGCCTTGTGCGTGAGCGGGCGCAGCTCGAACGCACGCTCTGGGAGATAGACGACAACTGCGTCGGTTGCGCGGTCTACACCATCCGAATGGGCGGAAGGCCCTATAGCCTCATCGCCTTCTCCACGCCGCTTCCACCAGAACAACGCACCGACCGTGTGATCGCTGAGGCATGGGACGCAGCCTTTGTGCTTTATGACGGCGTGCCGGACCGCTCGGACCTTGATCGCCTTCGAGACCAAGCGCCGAAACAAGAGGCCGGGCGCTTCACGGAGCGTGAGCTGGTGTTGAGCCGCGCCAACCGGTCCGAACGCGCCTTCGGCCATGCCGCCGCGCGGTTGGCCGCTGGCCAGCGGCCAGATCCGGACCTCCTCGCTTCAGTCGGCTATCTCATGCGGACCACGGCGGTGTACGGCAACGGCAAGTTCGGCATCGCCGACCGGAGCGTCATCGCGCATCGGCCAGAGCTTGCTGGTCCGTTTCAGGCGGAGATGCTGACCGTGTGGCTGATCCGTGCGTTCACCTTGGATCTAGTCGAGCACGCGGCGCAGTCGGAAAACCCCAGCGCTGCAACACTGACTGCGAACGAAAGGCGGGCGCTTGGCGTTGGCAACGCCACCGGCCTGGGCATGGCGCCTTTCCTAGTCAATCACCCTGAGTTGGTCGACCAATGGGTGAACGCGCGGGAAACCGCGCTCGCTCAAGCCCGCGCACGTCCATCTATCTCACCCGAAACACAAGAACGCGCATTGGCGCTACTGGCCGGGGCGCAACGGCATGCGGCGAGCTGGCGGGTCTCCGACGCGCTTCAATCGGCGCGTATCGCGGTGCTTGAGCAAGAACTTGAGCAGATCGCCCACGCTGCCGCCGAAACGCTGAGCAAGCCTTATCCGATTGAAGCTTTGCTCTCACAGACCGACAGCGCCTCTTTGGAAATGCAGGAGCTGATCGCAGCGCTCACTATCGATACGGTTGAGGATTGCGAGGAGCTGGCTGAGCGGATGAGCGCTGATGAAACCCGCACTCTCGACCCTCGCCTCTCCGTGGGAGCGTTCCGCCAGATCCTCAACGTTGGCTACCTCTGGGCGCGCGACAGTATCGAACCCGAAGACGCAAGATATTTCTGGTACGTTTCCGAGGAGAAGCTCGAGCCCCGGCTTGGCGTGCGCGGGATGGACGCCGGCGAAGACCGCGAAACTCCGCTCGACATTGGGCGCCGAATTCACGCGCTCTGGCGAGACCTCAGCGCCGCGCGCAATGATGAGTCGGTGGCGGTCTTTCTGATGCGCCATCCTGAGCATCGCGCGATGGTGCGCCGCGCCCAGTCCCTTCGCGGCAGGGTATACGCTGAAGTCCAGGACAATCTGGTCGGCGCGGCCTGCCGCCCTATCGATCTGCTGCGCTTCAAGCTCTCGTTTCTAGGGGCGGCATATTTCGACCCGAAATCAGACCGCTGGACGCGTATCGCCTTGGCGCGCGGCGCGCCAGAGCCCCAGGATGTCGCCGCAGGCAGGGGGGCGGACTGGTCGCCTGTTTTTAACACAGGCGTTGAATCGGGCGAGGCCGCGTGAACTACTCGCGAACCGAGACAGCAACAATGATCAAGCGGGCCGCCATCGGCGCGGGGCTCTGCACTGGGCTGGCCGAGGAGGTCGCAGAAGCCAGTCTCTGGCTGATCCAGCACAACGCTCCGGGCGCGGCCGCGGCCGCCACCGGATTGGAAGGCCTAGCGTGCCCAAGCCGCCTCCAGGTCGCTGCGGAGGCTCCTATTCGGCTTGATCAAGCTCTGGCCGAAGGCGTAGCGGAGTTGACCCTGGAGAGCGTCGACTCGCCACTTTTGGCGCTCGGTTTGGCAAATCTGCGCGCGGAGCGCCTAGGCCTAGACGTTGAGGTTCTCGACACTTCACGCCAGGCAATTGACCCAAGCACCACACTTGAAGGAGCGATAGATCTGTTGATGCGCTTCAGCGCGTCAACTGCGAAGCCTTCACCTGCGACGGCAATGCGCTGCGATATTGATGACGAGACCTACGCGAGGTTAGATGCTTTCGCCCGGAAGACGCTCATACCCGCGAGCGCGTCCTCTCGAGTATCCGGGGCTGGCGCAGGATTGTCTGACAGCGACTAAGATCGGATCGCTGATTATGCTGGCCGTGATACCGCTCGCTTACGCCGCCGCCACCATCAGCCTGCAAAATCCATGGCGCCAACCTTGTCTGACAAGGCGTCTTCCCCGGCTGTGAGAATATGAATGTCTAAAATGGGATCTGCATTATCACAGTCACCGCCGTCCTGCTGGCGGCGTGGCGCGCCCATTGGACTGCCATGGTCACCGGTTGAAGCGTCGCAGCTCCAGAGATCGCAGCCACGACATCATAAGCGGTTTCCTGAGAAGGAAACCGCTTACGTTCATGCTTGTGAGACGTTTTAGCCAGCCGCATCTGCTGTGACGACAAGAACTATCCTCGCCGCCGCGCCATCCAGGCCCCGACTTCCGCGCGCATCACCTCCTGGTGTGCCTCGTCGGCGATCTCCTCGATCGCCTCCTCCACAAAGGCCGCGACCAGCATCGCCTCGGCCTCCGGGCGTTGGACGCCGCGCGAGCGCAGATAAAACATCGCGGTTTCATCTAAGGCGCCGGTGGTGGAGCCATGCGAGCATTTGACGTCGTCGGCGTAGATCTCCAGCTCCGGCTTGGCGTCGAACTCGGCGGTTTCGCTCAGCAGCACGCTTTGACTGATCTGATACCCATCGGTCTTCTGCGCAGGCTGGCGCACCAGGATCTTGCCCTGAAACACCCCACGGGAGTCATCATCAAGCACATGCTTATAGACCTGACGGCTCTCGCCGCCCACCGCCCCATGGGTCACGTAGACCGTGTTGTCGACATGCGATTTGCCCTGCGCCATCACCCCGCCCGCAACATGTCCGGCCGCGCTTTCCCCCGCCAACTCCAGCACAACCTCATTACGGATCAGCGCGCCATCAGCTGACAAGGTGAAACCGCTGAAGGTGCCGCCCTCGGCGACCTTGGCGAACATCGCAGTGAATTGCTGGCCACCGCTCTCGGTCTGCGCCCGGAGATGACGCATCACAGCGTCTTTCTCCACCACGATCTCAGCCCCGGTGGTCAAGGCGCCGGCCCCGGACTCCAGCACCACGACATTTGCGCCCTGCTCAACCAGCATCTCCAGCCGCAAATGCGCGCCCGCCGCGCCCTCGTAGCGCAGATGGATCGGCTTCTCCAACGTCACGCCTGCGGGGATGCGCACCGCGAGGCCGTCGGTGAACATCGCCAGATTGAGGTCGGCGATCGGCCGCTCGACCTGGAATTTAGCGCCTGGGTTCGGATGCCCCTGCAACTGGTGGAACACCTTGTTCATCCACGGCGCGCCCTCCGCATTGGCGACATCCGCCGCCGCCGCCAGCGCATCACGGTCCGACCGCGCCAGATCGAGCCGACCATCGACAAACACCAACCGATACGCGTCCAGCCCGGCGAAGGGATCGGACGCACCCGCCCGCGCCGTCACGCCGGTCTCGGGCGTTAGGTCGCGCACCGGGGTATAGCGCCAATATTCATGACGGCG
>JAHQVS010000112.1 GCA_019634215.1 Paracoccaceae bacterium
ATCGCCCACAACCGGGCGCTCCAGCATGAACAAGACCTGGAGCGGAAGGTGTCGGAGATGCGCCGCGAGATCGAGAACGCCAGCTTGGCGCAAATTCAGCTGCGTGAGTTGGAGCGCGAGCTAGAGGCGTATCGCACCATCTACAACAACAGTTTGGAGCGGGCGCGGGTGACCCGCGAGCAAGCGCGGGTGAACACCGCCAACGTCCGAGTGATCTCGCCTGCGACGGCGTCTAAAGAGCGGGTGTTCCCACCCTCGATGCCGCTGCTGGCCGGCTTCGGTTTTGTCGCCTTCGCCATGGGCGGCTTCTTTTTCTTACATCTGAAGAATCTGGCTCGGGCGCAGCTGCTGTAGCACCGAGTGGCGCTGCTGGCCACCAACAGGAGGCTGAGCTTCGGCGGATGAAGACACGGAGATAACAAGGGAGCAGTTGTGGGTTTCACAAAACCGATAACTGCTCCCTTCCCAGAACGAACGGTCTCCCCCGTGAAAGCCCGTCTCAGGCCACCAAGTCCGAAAGCTCCTCGGTCGACATCGAACGGCGATACACCGCGACGCGTGTCACTTGTCCGTTCAACGCCTCAATGCCATTGCGGCCCAGCAGAATTTCGCCGATCTCTCCTGGCCAAGTCAGCTCCGCCGGCGCAGCATTGGTGACAGCGATCGCGCCGCGCCCCTGAGAGCGGCTCCAGGTCAAGGCGCTGCGCTGGCGGTGCGTCCAACTGGCCAATGGCCGCGCTTCGGTGGCGACACCACCGCCCCAATCAGAGGTCAGCGCGCCATTCTCGCTTCGGCCCAACGCCAGAACGCGGTTGAGGCTCAAGATTGGCAGCGGCGTCGACGCCATAGAGAGGCCGCGGGTTTCAATCATGATGGTGACATCGTCATCGTTCAGAGCTTCGGTGATAGGGCCTTGCAAGCGGGCGATGTCAGCCGATCGCTCCAACCCTTCGAATAAGGTCGCCGCTCCCCCAGCTTCTAGGGTTGGACGCCAGAGAGACACGCGCGCGACGCCCTCGGCTCGCAGATCAAGCTCGCGGTTGCGGCTTACATGCAAGAACAGCTCCGGTGAACGCGCTGAGCGCCAGGTGAGCGACAACCATCGCCACTCCCCTGATCCCGAGATGGCGGCCGACATACCTCCGCTGACCCCATGAGCCTCACCGGCGCCGAAATCAAACACCGCGCGCTCACCACCGACCAGCACCTCCAATTCCAAATGTTGCCGGGGATCGGCCCAAGCGAAAATTCCGAAACTGGCCCACCCCGCCTCCTCCAGGCTGCGCACCGGCCAAAGGCGCAATTGCTGACCGCCCAGCCCAAGCGCCACCGCATCCTCCGCCCCGGTCGGGGCCGGAACCGTGCTCATCACGCCGCCAACGCCAATCGCGGCGCCGAACAAGTCGTCGTGCTCTAGAATGGTTTCACCAGCGGCCTCCAGCCGCAAACCAAGATCGGTGATGCGCGGAGTATCAGCCTCGAACACCCGCACCTCGCCGGAACGGGCAAATGCCGGGGCTGGGCTCGCACGCGTCAATAGCAACGCGTCGGAGACAGAATCGACACCGATCAAATCGCCCTTTGCGAAGTCGACAAGCAAATCTGGCGCTCCCGCAAGAGCGCTAGTCGGCGCTGCTGCGGCGGCGTGGATGGCATAACGCTGCAACACCGCCATTTGCGGTTGTTCGGCCCCATCGGGTCCAGGCTCCAACAGCAGTGGGTAGTCCGAGGGCCACCAAGCCCCTGCCGCCCAGGCGGTCCAGCCGATCCAAACCTCTGGCGAGCGACTCATCTCGCATAAGATCTCATCCATCGCTGCGACCCCGCGTGGACTCGGCCCGCAGCCGAATTCACCCAGGAACGCCCGGACCCCCCGCGATCGCGCCCACTCCTGGAACGCCTCAATCCGCTGAGAGCCAATGCTGGTCGAGACCGGGTCGGGCGAGCGGCCGGAATTATCGCTGTCGAGATATTGATGCACCTCTATGGCGAAATTGTCGCTTGGGTCCCGCACCCCCTCTAAGGCAGTGTTGCCGGCCTTGTACCAGGAATGCGCCCCGGTCCAATCGACACCCGGCACCAGGAGCAACTGGCCCGCGTCAGCCTTGCGGATTGCTGAGATGGCGGCGTTGGTGGTCGCCAGCCAATCATGCGGCGCCAATTCAATCGGCTCGTTCATCAAGCCAAGAATGACGTATTCACGCCCCTTGATTCGTTCGGCCAAAGCCTCCCAAAACCAGGAGAAAGCAGCACTCGGCACCAGATCGGAGCCGATACGGTGCATTTCCTTGAAGCCATCCTGAGAAACACGCCGCCCAGCGTAATTATGCACGTTGAGGATCAAGCTGAGTTCATTGACCTCGCAGGCCTGAATGACAGCCTCCAGCGACTCCCATTCGCTCTCCTCGAACGGGCCGCGCAGCTCCGGCTGGAGCCGCTCCCACCGAAATGGTAGACGGATGGTTGTGAAGCCCAGGTTCGCCACCCGATCGATTGCGCCACGTTCTGGATACACGTAGTCGCGCCCAGGCGTGCCTGGGTACACCTCGCCAAACTCGGCTCCGGCCAAGTTTAAGCCCGTCAATGGCGGAGGCGTCATCGGCGTGGCTATTGCCTCGCGCCAGGAGCCCCAACCGGCGCATAGCGCAACACCCGCCATCCCCTTCAACAGGGTCCGCCGCCCCACGGTAATACTACTCATCGAATTCCCTCGCCCCACTTCCCTCTAGGCGGGCGGCTGCACACGTCCTACGACACGAACCGGTCCCCTCGGAGCCATCAACAGCTTCGAGACCACCGGAGACTTCACGCCCACCAAAGCGCCATAAATGAACCATAATGGCGCTCCTGTCTTAATGCTCAGAAACGCATAGCTGACCAACATAGTGAGTGAAAGATAAACGCATAGACTGTTCTTGTAGATTTGTCGCTCGCGTGTGTTTTCCTCCAGTCCCAGCACAATCAACAACCACAACGCGCACAATACGACGATGGATTGGGAGATCATCATGTAGATGATCCCACTATCCGCCGCCGGGTCGAGCAATTTATTCGACAATCCCATGATGTCGTACAGGTCGACCAATTCATACAGCTTAGCTGTGTGGGCGATGCGACCGGGGAAATTGTCCTCACCCGTCTGAAAGCCAAGCATCACAGTGGCCATGGTCGCGCCGATCGCCGCGAGGGGCAATAATGACAGTGCGAAGTTGGTGGGCAGCCAGCGGTTCGCCAACGCCACTGAGATCAACAGCAACGCAGATGTCACCGCCAAGCGGCCATCGCAGGCGAACAGGCAAAGCAGGCTGCCAGCGATCATCAGTATCCGGGTCTGTTGCGACATCCGCTGCCAGAAGGTGACGATCACCGCCGTCATCAGAATCACATGGTTCCCCAGCGAAACCGGCTCCAGATACAGTGACGACATTCGGTGCATGTCAAAGAAAGGGAAATAGCGCGCCTCAGGCCGGGTGGCGCTGACATACAGATTAGACGTGGTGTCCCAGAACGCATCCTCTGCATAGCCACGTGTATCGATGTAATACTGCTTGATCTGCAAGGTGTTGGCGTAACTGTCGAACAGCAGCAATTCCCAAAACACACCCACACAGACAGCAGCCTGTAGAATATACATGGTTTGTAGCAAACGCTTCTTGGATGTCACCATCCCAAGTAGAATAAAGGTCGGGATGACAAAGAAATCTCTAAAATATTTGACGTCATAATCGCCGAGCACCCCCATCCTGAAGAAGGCGAATATCAGCACAAGAAAAGTGAACACATACCATATTGTCATGGCGGGGCGATAATAGACCACCGCCAGCAAATGCGAGGTGAGGATAATCAACACCTCGCAGAGGATAACGGGCTTATCGCTCAAACTAGTGACATTAGCGTTGATGATGGCCAACAGAGAGTTGAACAACACCGCCGACAGAATCAAAATCGGAGGCAGCCAGCTGTCGCTGAGGTGAGGCGACTCGTCGACCTCAGCCGGGGCCGGCCTTGCCGAAGGCGCATTGAACTGGTTGGAGAGGCTGGACTGCGCCGCCATGACGATTCCTCAATCTCACAGGGCATCGAGCACCTAGCGACGCGACGAGATCGCCGCGAGTTTAGGAGTCGATAGGAACCAATAGTTTGCTGGGGCGGCACGGACCGTCGCCACCCCCTCAATATTCTGGGCCGCCGTTTCTGGCGACCCCATTTTCGGTATCAGGAAAGAATGGCGCACACCTCTTTAGGGGGCGTTATTCCGTTGAGCCAACCCCGCCGGTGAAGCTGCTCTCCACCATGCCGTCGAGCAACACGCTGCGGACACGGACGATATCTCCAGGCATCACCGGAGTTTTCTCGCCAGCGGCAAACTCCTCCACCCCATCGGGTCCGTTACGCATGATGGTAATGCTGTGCGAAACCGTCGGCGCACCAGCGAAAGTGGCTTGCCCGTCGGCGTCGACTCCGACATCTCCGACCGACACCGATGTGAAGCGGAACCGCTGATACAACACCGACAGCTCTTCCAGGGCGTCGCGGCGCTGCTCACTGATTTTGCGGATGTGTTGGGTGTGCAGGCGATCCAACTCTTTTTCCAGCTTACTGCGATCCTGCAGCGCGCCGGCAAGGGCCGCTTTGCTGTTGAGTAGGTCAGTGTTGATGCGTGAGCGGGTCAGCTGCAGGTCGACCAATGTCTTGGAGGTGGTGAGCTTTTTCCGAGCAAGCTCCTCAATCTCACTCACCCGCTTGGAGAATACCCGGTATTGCTCGTTTTGGGTGTCGATGGTCTGTCGCAGCAGATCGATCCGCTCCTCAATAGGCGCGATCTGAGAGATGACCAAGCTGCGCTCGGACTCATATTCAATCCGCCGCAGCCGCGCCAACTCAGCCTCGGCGACAGCGAACCCCGTTTCAGAGGCGCCCGCTGGGGCTTCAAACACCTCGCCGCGCTGTTCGGCGGTCAAACGCGCCACCTGGGCCCGCACAGCGTTGAGCCGGGCCACCAGCTCAGCGGCGTCAGCGTATTCACGCGCCAACTGATCCGAACGGCTCACGCCAGTGAAAGAGTGGGTGCCGTAACCACCCGCTGAGGCGATGGCGCGCAGAGCCACCATGCCAGAAGTGTATTCATACTCCCCAGGGGTGCTGACGTCGCCGATCACAGCGACGGGCACCCGCTTGGAGATGGTGATCGTGAGCGTAGGATTGCGCAGCGACCCCTCGGTCAGCCCCTCACGCACCCGCTGCTCGGCCTCCACCAAGCTCAAGCCGACGACGAGCACACGCTCACCGGACGGGAAGGCGAGGTTGCCATCGCCCTCGACCATGGCTTCACCGGACAGCTCGGGATATTCCAGATAGTTGACCTTAACGACATCTCCGGGCATCAGAGGCGGCGTTTCCGCCGCTGAGGCTTGGATTGGCGCGGCGGCGATAACGGCTGAGAGCGCGATTCCGCGCGCCAGAGGCGTCAGCAAATGCTTCGCCGCCTCCATGATTTGTGTCGCAAAGTAAGTCACTATGCACCTTTTCTTTCCGGTCGAGCCTTGGCGTTTGGTCCACAAAGATCGTTAAGGCCGAAGGATGCGGGGTTGCAGGGATCGCCCCGGGATCGAACGGCAAGTTTCACGCCAGTTAGCGCCCAACAAATGGTCTGACCAATCATAACAGGATTAGCCGACCGTTTCATTTCAATCTCGTTCTACGCCCGCGCGTGAATGCGTTAAAGCGCATTAAGTCGAGAAATCGCTATGACTGGGCGTAATACCACACTTCCGGTAAAAAAAGCGACGGAAGGCGCGCGTGGAGTGCAGAAGAGACCGTCTTGAGCAAGGCCCATTGACTTTGGCTATCGGACTGGACGTGGTCACATTGCTGATTTCTCGATCGCTAGGCCTAACGAGGACGTCAACGTCGCTTATGAAGACCAGGGCGAGAATGAGCCAATCGTGGAGGACGTGCTGAAGCAGCCATCTCCCGCCATAGAAAAGGGTGCGCGCAGAGGCTCGATCGGTTCTGTTTACGCCCTCAATCTTGAGCCAGGAGGCGATCATCCCGCCCCTGGTTCTCACCAATCAAGAGCGGCTCAAAGCCGGATCGACCCTGATCTCGCCGACGACCTCACCACGCCGGGAGGTCACAGACGGCCTTAAGGCAGTCTCCAGAGCCACCGTCTCGTTTGATGAGAGCGACAAACGCTCGGCGATCGCCCAGGTCAAAGCCGTCGCCACGCCGCGCAGAGCGCCGTCCCGGGCCTTGGCGGCGACGCCCAGACCCAACTCCGGCAAACTTGCGATCATCACCCCCTCGGCGCCGTCCTTAACGAAGGCACGTCCCCTCAAAGCCGTCAGCAATTGAGTGGTGATTCCGCCTGCACCGGAGACATTCTCGGGATGGGCGAAACAAGCATCCATTAGCCGCCGCATCGCCGACGCCCGCCCGGCGGCGCCAGCGTCCTTGGGGTGCGCGGCGCCAAAGCGGGCGAAGGCGGCGGCGAGGAGGCCGAGGGGGACGCGGTAGGTAGGGATCGAACACCCGTCAACGCCGTGATTGCCGGGGGTATGGGGCGCGCCGATCTCTGCAGTCAGCGTCTCCGCCACCATCCGCTGGATTGGATGATCGATGCGCACATAGCCCGCCGTCTCGACGCCAATACGAACGGCAACGTTCAAAAACCCAGCGTGTTTTCCGGAGCAAGGGTTGTATAGCGGAGTCGGCTTCTCCCCTCGCAAAGCCATGGCGTCGCGATCTTGAGGACGGCGCGGGGGCTGTGGCCCGCACTCCAGAATCTCAGGCGCACAGCCGGCCGCCGCCAACATCACACGGGCGGCGGCGATATGGTGCGGCTCGGCGTAATGCGAGGCGCAGGCCAAGGCCAGATGCGCGGGAGTCAGCCCATGGGCGTCGGCGGCGCCCGTCTCGATCAAGGGCAGGGCCTGTAGCGCCTTAATCGCAGAGCGCGGATAGATCAGCCGTTCGGTCTCGCCATGATCGGCGATCACCGCTCCGGCGTCGTCGCGAACCGCCAAATCTACCACATGTACGCTTTCCACCACCGATCCACGCGTCACTTCGACGGTAATGGGCGGGTATGAGGACGCCATGAGAGATGCTCCATACAATTAAAGCGCGCTTATGGGGGTCAGGCGCCATTGCAATCAATGCGCTTAACGCAGCGTCTCACAGGGATGCCGGGCTAAGGGCGCCCCAGATGTGACGAAAATATGACACCCCAGCCGCAGGAGGTGGAGCCGGCGCGGCGGCGCAGGCACGCCTCTCGCAAGTTTGCGCTCACCGAGTTTGTCCCCTGCAAAGCGGTTTCCGCCTTGCAACAAGTCGTCGGCGGGATATTGACCAAGCTCGGCCTGCCCGCGCCGCAGGAAGGCCGCAGCAAGTCAACAGGGCGGCGGGGGTGAGGTGACTATTGGATTCCCTATGGCCATGGCTTCGCGGGCTCGCTGGAATAATCGGGGCGGCGTTGATAATCCTTGGTGTGATCGCGATGCGGCAGGCCGAGGGCGATACTCTGATCAGGCCGATCACCATCGGCGCGACGCCCGCCACGATCTTTATGGATGAACACGCCTCGGCGGAGGCCCCCATCGTGATCATCGCGCACGGGTTCGCCGGATCGCAGCAGTTAATGCGGCCCCTCGCGCTCTCACTCGCCAAGCGCGGCTATCGCGCCTTTACCTTCGATTTCCTCGGCCATGGCCGCCACCCCCATCCACTGATGGGCGACATCACCAAAGAAACCGGCGCCACCGTCGCGCTGATGGACCAAATCGCCGAGATCATCGCCTATGCTCGCGCCACCGGCGGCCCGGCGCCCAGGATCGCGCTGGTCGGGCACTCCATGGCCGCCGACATCATTGTCCGCGCCGCGCAAGCCGACCCGGAGATTGCGGCGGTGGCGGCGATCTCGATCTACTCCCCGGCGCCCACCGCCGACAGCCCTCGAAATTTTCTGATCGTCACAGGCGAGTATGAACAAGCGCTGCGGGCTGAAGCGTTAAGGATCGTGCGGCTGACCGACCCGGAGGCCCGGGAAGGCGTAACCGCAAGATCCGAAGCGGCGGGCCTGCGGGCCGCGCAGGTCGCGCCGGGGGTGGAGCATATCAGCGTGCTCTACAGCGCGGCGGCGATGGCCAAGATTGCGGTATGGCTGCACACCGCCTTTGAGCGCGAAGTGCCTGAGAGCGGCCATGCTGATGCTCTCAGGCCGCCTGCGCCGTTGCCCTATTACGGCCCCTGGCTGCTGGCGCTGATTGGCGGAGTCGTCCTGCTGGCGTGGCCGCTGTCCCGCCTGTTGCCGCGTGTCGGCTCCTTCCCAACGCCGGAGGGCGCGGGTTGGGGGGCGTTTCTGTTGGTGGCGATCGCGCCCGCCGTGATCACGCCGCTAACACTTTGGGGGCTGCAAATCAGCTTTCTGCCGGTGTTGGTCGGCGACTATCTGGCGCAACATTTCGCGCTCTATGGCGCATTGACGGCGCTGGGCATGTGGATAGCCGAGCGGCGCGATCTCAGCGGCTTGACCACCGATCGGATCGAGGCCCGGCGCGCCGGGCTGGCCAGTGCGACTTTGGGACCGAAACGCTGGCCCTCGGC
>JAHQVS010000113.1 GCA_019634215.1 Paracoccaceae bacterium
AATCCCGACAATCCGATGGGCGGCTATTGGGAGGCGGCGGCGATCGAAGCGATGATTGTGCGGCTGCCTGCGGGCGCGCTGCTGTGTCTGGATGAAGCCTATATCGAGACCGCACCCGAGGACGCAGAGCCGCCGCTCAACCCGGAGCAACCGAATGTGCTGCGCTTCCGCACCTTTTCGAAAGCGATGGGGCTAGCGGGCCTTAGGGTCGGCTACGCCATCGGCCCAGCACGGTTGATCGCCGCCTATGACAGGGTGCGCAACCATTTCGGTGTCGGCCGCGTCGCCCAAGCCGGCGCGTTGGCCGCACTGGGGGACGAGCGCCACCTGCTAAATGTCGTCGCACAGGTGGCGGAGGGCCGCGCGCACATCGCCAATATCGCCCGCGCCCAAGGGCTGAAACCCCTCCCCTCCGCCACCAATTTTGTCGCCATTGATTGCGGCCAAGACGGCGGTTTCGCCCAGCGAATATTGGAGGCGCTGGCGGCACGCGGCGTGTTCGTCCGAATGCCAGGCGTCTCGCCGCTCAACCGTTGCATTCGAGTCAGTTGCGGGCGCGAGCAGGATCTTGCAGCGTTTGAGCAGGCGTTGCCGGAGGCGCTGGCTGAGGCGCAAGGCTGAGTCAGTGTCGCTGATTGAATAATACAAACGGCAGGGAGGGGCGGCATGGCTTGGTCGCAAGAACTGAAAGGCGTTCGGGTGGCGACTCTCACCGGCGAAGCGCTAAGGGCGTCGCTGCCTTCGCTGGCCGGGCTGCGGATCGAGGTGTTCCGGGCCTATCCTTATCTCTATGAAGGCGATTTGGCCTATGAGAGCCGCTATATCGAAACCTTCTCCAAAGCAACCGACGCGGTGGTGGTCGGCGCTTCCGATATCGACAGCGGCGACATCATCGGCGCCGCCACCGGCGCGCCGATGATCGGCCAAATGGACGCCTGGGCAGCTCCGTTCCGGGAGCGGGGATATGAGTTGGAAAAGCTATTCTATTGCGGCGAGTCAGTGCTGCGCGCAAGCTATCGCGGCCGGGGGATCGGCCACGCCTTCTTCGACGCCCGTGAAGCCCAGGCCCGTACGCTCGGCGCGACCCACTGTTGCTTTTGCGGCGTGATCCGCCCGGACGATCACCCTGCCCGCCCCGGCGACTATGTTCCGCTAAACGGCTTCTGGCGCAAACGCGGCTACGAACCCTTAGAGGGGGTGCAAGCCGAGTTTGAGTGGAAGGAGGTTGGCGCCGAGGAGGAAACCCCTCATCGGCTACAATTCTGGATCAGGTCGCTCTAGAGCACAGCGGGCCAAACCGCCTAAAGCAGCCTTCGCCCTCACCGGATGGTCCTCACTGGACGCCTTCACTCTTCCGGGATCAGCCGGGTGACCCCCACCGCGCCGGCCTGGGCGTCCTGACGGTCCAGGGATAACGGCACATAATCTCCCGATCGCCAGACCTCCGCGAAGTCATCATAGTGGCGAGATAGGAAATGGCCGCTCTGACCGGTGGAGATTGCCACCACCGATCGATCCAAATCAGCGAAATCATAGATCGCACGAAACCCGCCAGCATGGACGTTAGCATAGGGTGTGGCGCCGCGCCCCGGCGTTTGGCCACGAAATAAGGTGTGATCGCCGCCAGGGCTGTCTTGGGTGATGTCGAACAGGAACCCAAGGCCGGAACCACTTAAAGGTTGGTGCCGATGAACCGCCCTATGGGCCTTACCCCAGCGCCATCGCTCAATTGAGGGGCCATAAGCTTCCGACAGCTCCTTCAAGGCGTCGCTGAGGGCGGCGTCGGCGATCGCGCGGCAGGCGAGAAGCGGCGGAACAGCCGCCTCAACACTGGCCTCGGCGGGTTCGGTTGGATCACCCGGCTCCTCCATAGAGTCCGCCTCGTCAGCACCCTCATCCTCTGAGCTCTCCTGCTCCCCTCGCTCCTCCTCATCGGGGGCGGCGACGCACCAGCGCTCAGCGGCGCCATCGACGTCGCGAAACACCCGCTCCAGGAATAGCGGTCGCAACCCCTCATAACTCGCCGCCAACGGCCCCAGGCGCTCCGCCGTCAGCCGACGCACCGTCGCCCGCGCCCAGGCGGAGAAAATCAGCGGTTCGGCGATGTAGGGGTCCATCGCACCATTCCATTCCGCCAATAAATCCAGCGCCTCGCGCCGCAAACCGCTTTCTTGCTCACGCTGGCGCCACAACTCCCCCGCCAGCAGCGGCAACACCGCCCGCGCCATCTCCGAGACGGTGTCGGTCTGGATCGCCTGGAAGCTACGTAGGGAGTGATACTCTCGATTATTCAATAGCTTGGAGAGGCGTTCAATGCGATAAGGCTCCGGCCATTCAAATCCGAGATTATCTGGATAGGGCGCATCGGTGATCTTGTTGTTGGCGTTGGCCACCGCGCCGCTGGCCGGATTCACAGCGCGCGGCAGCTCTCCGCCATGGCGGACTCCGAGCCAATCATTCTCCGGCCGCCACCCGGGGGAGGCGACGCGGCCCCGTGTTTTGCTGTCTGCGCTCCGCTTTGGCACTTGACCGGCCGCGATCAACGCCACCCCGTTCTTGTCCGCCAAAGTGACGAGCTGCGGCGGCGACACGACCATCGGGACGAGGGCAATAGCGTCCTCGACCGATCCAGCGCGCATCAACTCCATAACGGCGGCGAGGCTGCGATCTTCGTCCGTCAACAACGTCCAGGACAGCGCCGGCGCCTTGTCCGCTGGCGTGATCGCCGCGATCCCTCGCCAATCCAACGGCAACACCGGCCCATGACGGGAACGCTTCAACGTCACTTCAACCGCGCTGCCATCGGCCTTGCGGATAATCTCCTGCCGTGTGTCGAATGGCGCCCAACCATCCGGCGTCTCATAGAGGTTCGGATAGTCGGGATTCACCGTCTCCATAAAAAAATCAGCGGTGTCGGCGTAGAGGGTAGTTGGCGCCCAAGCCAGCTGCTCGTTTCGCCCCGCCAGGATTGCGGGGATGCCAGCGATTGTCCCGCCGATGACCCCGCCATCCGGGAAACGCAAGCTCGCCAGATACCACACCGAAGGGGCCGAGAGCGGCAGATGCGGGTCGGAGGCCACAATCGGCGCGCCGGCGGCGCTGCGGGCGCCGGAGACCGCCCAAGCGTTGGAGGCGCCGGCGTAATCAGCGGCGTTCAGCCCATGCGGCCAGTCGGAAAGCCCCCCCTCCCCCGCCCCAGCGTCGGCGAACTCCACCGCCTCGCCGAACAGCGACGCGAACGGCGGCAGAGCGGTGACCGCCGGATTGGGCGGCTGCGGAAACAGATCCTCAGCGCGCTCCGCCCCTTGCTCTATCAGATATCGGGTGGCGCGAATCTCAGCGAAAGGCGAGCCAGAAAGCGTCGCCGCCAGCATTTTGAACGCCGCCAGCGCATCCTCAGGCTTCCAAGCCTCTACCTCAGCTCCGAACAACATCAGTTCCGGGGCGCCCTTGCCAAGCGCCTCACGATCGACGGTGTCGAGCCAAGAGTTAACCCCGGCGGCGTATGCCGACAGCGCACGGCGGATTTCGGGGGTCTGATACTCCAGCGACCGCTGGGCGTGTCCATAGAGATCGAGGGCCCGCATGGTGACGTCGACGCGCAGCAGGAAATCTTCCTGCCCGGTGTAGCTGGCGAAACCACCCGCCAACTCGGAGATCCGCCCTTGGGCCAACCGCCGTCTCAGCTCCATCTGCCATAAGCGATCCTGCGCATGCACGAAGCCAAGGGCGAAATAGGCGTCATACTCCGTCTCGGCGAAGATATGCGGCACCGCGTTCGCGTCGCGCACGATCTCCACCTCAGAGCGCGGACCGACGAGCACATGTGTCCGCGCATATTCCGGCGCCGAGCGCATGGAGAGATGATATCCGAGCACCGCCACCGCGAACACGATCACCAACACCACAATCGCCGCCCAACGCGCGCCGCGCCAGATCAGACTCCATATGCTCGACATGGGATACTTCCTCAATCGAATTTCATACTCTCAACACAGTTCGGATTCAGGTGGATTTGATCAATCATTCACTTGCATATATCCCGAATTTATATGAATCCCAGATGGTTGCTTGACCCCGCCCCCGGTTACCTTAACGATCCGCCGCACCACGGCGCGCGACATTCGCCGAACGAGAGAAATAGACCATCGGATCAAGATAAGGAGATGCGAAATGGCGAAAGTCGCCTTTATCGGATTGGGCGTGATGGGCTACCCGATGGCCGGCTGGCTCACCAAAGCAGGGCACGAGGTGACGGTCTACAACCGCACCGCCTCCAAAGCCGAGAAATGGGCCGCTGAATACGGCCACAGCTTCAAGGAAACCCCCGCTGAGGCCGCCCATGGTTGTGACTTCGTCATGGCCTGCGTCGGTAATGACGATGATCTGCGCCAGATCACCATCGGCCAGAACGGCGCGTTTGAGCAGGTCAAGCCCGGCGCGGTGTTCGTCGACCACACCACGGCCTCCGCCGCCGTCGCCCGTGAACTGCACGCTGACGCCATGGCGCGCGGCTTCGCCTTTGTCGACGGGCCGGTCTCCGGCGGCCAAGCCGGCGCGGAGAATGGTCAACTGACGGTGATGTGCGGCGGCGACACCGAAGCCTATGGCCGCGCCGAACCGATCATCATGGCCTATGCTAAAGCCTGCAAGCGCCTGGGCGAAATCGGGGCAGGCCAGTTGACCAAGATGGTCAACCAAATCTGCATCGCTGGGCTGGTCCAAGGCTTGTCCGAAGGGTTGCATTTCGCGCAAAAGGCCGGGCTCGATGGTGAGGCTGTCGTTGAGGCGATCTCCAAAGGCGCCGCCGGTTCCTGGCAGATGGAGAACCGCTACAAAACCATGCTGGCGGACGAATTCAATCACGGCTTCGCGGTGGATTGGATGCGCAAGGATCTCGGAATTTGCCTGGACGAGGCCAAGCAGAACGGCGCCCGGCTGCCGGTCACGGCCTTGGTTGATCAGTTCTATGGCGAAGTCCAAGACATGGGCGGCCAGCGCTGGGACACCTCCAGCCTGATCAAGCGCCTCTCAGGCAAGTGAGATGAAAGCCCCTCCCCAATAGCGGGGAGGGGCGCTCTATGCGCTGATCAGCGAATAATCGGCGTATATTTACCGCCGCCGAGGCTAGCTCCGCCAAGCAAGCCCTGACGGCTGAACACAAAGGCCAGGATCGGCGCCTGGGAGCCTGTGGTGTCCAATTCGACGCCGACACCGGAATCCACCAGCGTCACCTCAGCATCGACACCAATCTCAAACCCTTCGGCGGTCCGGAAACGATTGAGCGCTTCTTGGGTCATGAAAAACAGCGCCTGACGGGTCTTTTGCGCGCCAAACTGAAGGCCGAACGAAGCGGCCCCGTAAGACCAATAGCTATCGGTCCGGCCGTTCACGATCAACGCGCCCTCCCCGTAAGCGCCGCCAACGAAGAAGCCAGCCTTGACGATGCTGGGAATAACCAAGGCGCCGGCGGCGCGTTGGGCGATGCCCTCGGAGCCGGGATAGGCCGCGTACAGCTCCGGCAATGCGGCGTTGACGCCAGCGTCAATCTCGGAGGCGGTGTCCGCCAGCGCTGGTGTTGAGAGAGTCGCAGCGGCGGCGGCCGCCGCACCTCCAGCGCCGAACCGGCGAAGCGCGTCGCGGCGGGTGATGGAAACTTTGGCGTTCATGGGACTCTCCCCTGTTTAAACCAATAAACTACATGGCGTTCTCGCCTCACTGCGCACGCCTGTCCTTGCTCCAAGACAAGCCGCACGGCGGCGTCTACACGTCAATATCGCATTCCGACGGCGTCTTTCCCTACGAATGCAGCAGCGCGATGGCATGCCGGCGCTTTGATGAGCCGAGTATGGAATTAGCAACCGTCCTTGAGCACCTCCCTGCGTCGCAGCATCATGCGACCGATACGGAAGTAGGCAATTGAGGCGCTGGCGTGAAGGCTGGGCACAAAAACGTCAAAATGCCTTGACGCAGCTTTAGCGGCCGCCAGCGACGTCAATAATCGCCCCGGTGACGTAGGAAGAGGCGTCGGAGAGCAGCCAGACAATCGCCTCAGCGGTCTCCTCCGCCGACCCGGCGCGGCGCATAGGGATTTGATCCGCCAACGCGGTGGCGCGCTCTGACCAACCGGCGGCGGCGTGAATCTCGGTCTCGATCAGCCCAGGCCGCACCGCGTTCACCCGAACACCGTCAGGGGCCAGCTCCTTGGCGAGACCGATGGTCAGAGTATCGGTGGCGCCTTTGGAGGCGGCGTAGTCGATGAAGTCATTCGGAGAACCGAGCTGCGAGGCGCGCGAGGAGGTGATCACGATAGAGCCGCCAGCCCCGCCCTTGTTGGTCGGCATCCGCCGCGCCGCCTCGCGGCTGGTGAGCAGCGCCCCGACGACATTGACATCCACCACCCGCCGCATCCGCTCCAGAGTCATGTCGGCGAGCGGCATGCGGTGATCGATCACCCCGGCGTTTACGGCGACACCGTCCAGAGGACCGAAGGCTTTCTCCACGGCGTCGAACATGGCCGATGTGTCGGCTTCGGAGGTGACGTCGCCCGGAATAGCTATCGCCTCACCGCCCGAAGCGGCGACCTCGGCGACCACCTGCTCCGCCGCTTCGCGGCTGGCGCTGTAATTGACCCCGACCCGCCAACCGCGCGCGCCGCAGAGCTTGGCGACGGCAGCTCCGATGCCTCGGCTGGCGCCTGTGATAAGAATGGTTTTCACCTTTGAATTCATGGCCTTATCCCATCAACCTGCACTAGAGCCTTTTCAAGACGCTCTCACTTAAACAAAGACTCTAACGTTTGTTATGTATCACTTTAAGGCTGAGGGGCCGTGGGTTTCAGCTAAGAGTCCCTAGACAGGCTTCCGGCGCCAGTCCTCGGCTCGCCGCAACAGCACGTATACCTCCACATCAAAGGCCTCATTCCCAGGCATTGCGCCGTAGGCTTTCTCAACAATGCCAAAACCAAGAGAGCGGTATAGCAGGAAGGCCGGTTCGTTCCCGGCGAGCACTTCCACAAACACCTCAGAACCGGCCAGCTGAGACAGCGCACGGCGGCACAATGCAGCCCCCACCCCTTTGCGATAGTGCTTCGGGGAAACATACAGCCAACCGATTTCATCGTCTTTGTAGGCGACGAAGCCGAGCACCACGCCGCCCCGCTCTAAAACATCGACTTCATATTCATGAAATCCCTCACGCTCCGCCGCCACTCTTAAGGGCAGAAACGCGGCCTCCAGCCCACTTAAGCGCAGTTCGTCTCTGCGGGCGAGATCATGGATTTCGCACAGGCGAGAGAAATCCTCCTCCCGGTATGGGCGGCAATGATCATCGTCTCGCACAGCACGGCTCTTTCGTAATCGGCGGGCCAGAGCGCCCTCAACCGCACGCTACAAAAACATCTCGCGGCACAGCTCCAGGCTCTCCACCAAGCGATCAACCTCATCAGTGGTGTTGTAGAGGCCAAAGCTGGCGCGGGTGGTGGCTGTCACGCCCAAATGGGCCATCAGCGGTTGGGCGCAATGATGCCCGGCCCGCACCGCCACGCCCTTTCGGTCGATGATGGTGGAGATATCATGCGGGTGCGCCCCGCCCTCCATCGAGAACGAGAAAATCGCTCCCTTTGTCGCGCTGCGGCCATGGACCTGAAGCCAATTCAAACCGTCCAGCCGCGCTTGAGCGTAATCCCTGATATGGCGCTCATGAGCGGCGATCCGGTCCATACCAAGGGCCGTGACATAGTCGATCGCTGCGCCAAAGCCGATGATCTGAGTGATCGGCGGGGTTCCGGCCTCAAACCTGAAAGGCGGGTCGGCGAAGGAGACGTCGTCCTTGGAGACCTCGCGGATCATCTCCCCGCCGCCATGCCAAGGCCGCATCTCGTCATAGCGCTCAGCGCGCACATACAACGCGCCGGAGCCGGAGGGGCCATAAAGCTTATGGCCTGTAATCGCATAGAAATCGCAGCCCAAATCAGCGACATTAATCGGCATATGCACCGCCGCCTGGGAGCCATCGACCAGAACCGCCGCGCCTTGGGCGTGGGCGGCCTCGGTGATGCGTTTGATGTCGATCACAGTGCCAAGCACGTTGGACATATGGGTGACCGCCACCAACGCCGTGCGCTCGGTGATCGCCGCCGCCACCGCCTCGGGGTCGAGATCTCCGTTGGTGTCGGTGTCGACCCACACCAGCTTGGCGCCATGGCGCTCGCGCAGGAAATGCCAGGGCACGATGTTGGCGTGATGCTCCATCACCGAGAGCACGATCTCGTCGCCGGGCTTGATGCGCGGCTCAGCCCAGGCGTAAGCGACGAGGTTGATGGCCTCGGTCGTCCCCCGGGTGAAGATGATCTCCCGCTCCTCCCGCGCGCCGACGAACCGCGCAATCTTGCCCCGCACCGCCTCATATTGCTCGGTGGCGAGGTTAGAGAGGTAATGCAGGCCACGATGCACGTTGGCGTAGTCGCGGCTGTAGCTGGTGTTCACCGCGTCAATCACCGCCTTCGGCTTTTGCGCGCTGGCGCCGTTGTCGAGGTAAACCAGGGGAACGCCATGCACCTCGCGCGACAGAATCGGGAAATCTCCTCGAATCCGCGCGACATCATACGGCGCTGCGCTGCCGGAGCGATCTTCGGTCATGTCTCTATCCTCACCCCGGCCATTTGCATCAGCAGCGTCATGATGAACGCTGCGGCGAAAGCCACGCCGATCATCGCCGCCATCACCTGGCCGGTGTTCTTAAAGCCATGCGCCTCCGCAATGAAGGACGCGAACATGTACAGCACATAGATCGCTCCCCCGATCAGGACCATAAAAGCAAACAGATCGCCGCTCTTTTGCGCGGCCGGAGCGGCCAGCTCGAAAATCAACGTCACCGGCGAGACCGCCAGCAGGCACCACCCGACCACCGCATAACAATCATGCAGCGTGGCCGTGCCGCCGGCGCGGCGCCCGATCACAAGCGCCAGCCAGGACACCATAAAAAACCGGGCGACCGCGAATAGGGCGACAAAGAACAACAGCACCACGATCGGCTGCTGCTCCACCGGTTCGGCCTCTAGCGCCGGGATGTCCTCAGACACGGTGGCAAACAACGCGGTCAACAGGCTGAGCATCACGCTAATGGTCATGCCGGCGATCGCCATGGTCAACGCGTCCCCCAGGCTTGGCTTGGCGGCGAGTATCCGTCGGGCGGATTGGCGCGGCTGGGCGAACGCCTCCGCGAAACGGCTGACGAGCACTGCGAAATACATCAAAGAGTTCCCCGATCGGCGCGGCGCGCCGGAATTTCACCCAAGCGGCCTACGACGCGGCGGGAATTTGCGCAACCAATAGCCCAACCCCAAACGCCCCAAGCAAGATAACCACAATCGCGGCCGCCACTTTCACCGTTGAAGCGAATCCATGCGCCCCGGCGATGCAGGCGGACAGCATATAGATCCCCAGCGCCGCCAAAGGCGCCGTCAGATACGGCCCCAAATCGCCGGATGCGCCCAAGATCTGACCGGCGAACGCCGCCGGCGCGGCGATCACCGCCGCCCAGGCGAAGGCGACCCGGGTCTCATATCCGCCGCCACGCCCCCCGAACGCCCGCACCAGCGGATAAGCCATCGCTGACACCAGATAGACCGCCAGCGGGAACACGATCAACCTGCCGACCATGCTTGCGCTGAGGCGTCCCAGCTCCTCCTCAGACCGGGCGCCCGCCCCCGTCATGGTGCGTCCCGCAATCTCGCCGCACAGATTCACTATGGCGGCGATCAAAATGAAACTGAGCAAAGTCGCCTCCGACGGTCGCTCCGCAATCAGGGAGCGCACGGAGGCGGGAATATCTTTATAGGCGGCGAGGACGCGGTCGATCAGACCGCGCGCGGCGGGGGCGGGCGTCGGATTGGTCATGACGGCGATAATAGGGGTCGTGCACGATTAAGCGACCTCTTTGGGCCTTTGGGGCATTTGACATATTCACAGATCACAGCTGAAAAATTATTCGCAACGCCCACACCCCCTGGATCTTCTGTGCGATATTCTGCATGCAGCTGATTGGTCCCTCCTTCCGGGGGTTGGCTCGCCACCGAACCATGGGAGCGTTCTATGAGCGGTCTGCTCGCCCTATTGGATGACGTCGCCGCGATCGCAAAGCTTGCGGCGTCGCAACTGGACGATATCGCCGCCCAGGCGGCCAAGGCGGGATCGAAAGCCGCCGGAGTGGTGATCGACGACGCCGCCGTGACCCCTAAATACGTCTCTGGCCTACCAGCGGCGCGGGAACTGCCGATCGTCTGGCAGATTGCCAAGGGCTCGTTCTTTAACAAGCTGGTGATCCTGCTGCCGGCGGCGCTGCTCATGGACGCCTTCGCGCCCTGGGCGATCACCCCGCTATTGATGCTGGGTGGGGCCTATCTCTGTTTCGAGGGGGCGGAGAAAATCTGGCGCCTCATCGTCCCGCACGAACCCTCCGGCCCGCAAAAGGCCGAAACGCTGGACGCCGCCCACCTGGAGAAACAGCGGGTGGCGGGTGCGATTAAGACCGACTTCATCCTCTCCGCTGAGATCATGACCATTTCCTTGGCCGCGATCGAGGTCGACGGAATTTTGCTGCAAGCGACGGCCTTGGCCGCTGTGGCGGTCGGCATCACCGTGTTGGTGTACGGCGCGGTGGCGCTGTTGGTAAAGGCGGACGATATCGGCCTGCGCATGAGCGACCATGGCCGGCTAAGCGCAACCCGGGCGCTGGGGCGCGGTATCGTGAAGTCGATGCCGAGCGTGATGGCGATTATCAGCGCAATCGGCACGGCGGCGATGTTATGGGTCGGCGGCAGCATCGTGGTGCACGGGCTCCATGAGCTGGGGTGGCACGGCCTGTATGAAATGATCAAAAACATCGCCAAATCAGTCTCAGCGGGCGGTTTCGGAGGCTTCGGCCAATGGCTCACCACCGCCACGCTGGACGGAATCGTGGGTCTGATGCTGGGCTTGGCCTTGATACCGGTGGTGACCTTCGCCATCGCGCCGCTGTTCAAGGACAGCGACGCGCATTGAGTGATTATCGCTGACGCGCCCCTGATAAAGCCAGGGAAGACACGGTCCCCGCCCCTATCGGCAGCGTGGCTCGCGCCTCTAAGCCGCCAAGCTGAGACTGGCTGAGCGCAAGAACGCCGCCATACGCTTCGACGAGGTCGGCGGCGATCGCAAGCCCCAGACCCGCGCCCGCCAGGGCCTCGTCCAGCCGCTCCCCCCGCTTGGTCAGCCGTTCACGGTCGGCGGCGGGGACGCCGGGGCCGTCATCCTCAATCAAAACCGAGACTTCAGAGCCCCGACGAATAGCGCTGAGGCGCACCCGGCCGCCAGCCCATTTGCGGGCGTTGTCGAGCAGATTTCCAACCACCTCGTCAAAATCGATCGGATGGATCGCCAGACGGAGTTCTGGATCAATGGCGTTCTCCCAGGTCAGCGCGTCCCCGCCGGGCGCCGCGCGCATGGCCCTGATCAGCTTGTCTATCGCCGCATGCGCACTGGTGGGTTGATCCAGCGCCTGGGCCCGCCCCCGCGCGCCAGCCTGGGCGAGACGGCGCTCCACATGACGGCGCATGCGCTCAATCTGCGCCAAAAGCTCCGCCCCGGCCTGTTCCCGGCCCTCAGACCTCAGCTTGCGCGCCTCCGCCGCCATCACCGCGAGCGGGGTTTTGAGACCATGCGCCAAATCTCCCGCCTGGGCGCGCGCTTCCGCGATCATCACGCCGCGCGCCTCCAATAAAGCGTTGAGCGCGTCAACCAAGCGCTGCACCTCTCCGGGGAACCGCCCGGAGAGACCACCGGAGCCGCCCTGGGCGACCTCCTGGAGCTGCGCCCTCAGTCGGCGGAGAGGGGCCAAACCGAAGCCGATCTGGATGCTGACCGCGATGGCGAGCAAGCCCGCCAACAGCAGGATCAACCGGATCGAGCGCGCATCAAAATCCTCGAGCGCCGCCGTCAATTCGCGTTGATCCAGCGCCACAGCCAACAACACCCGCCGATCGCGCCCCTCCTGCTCAAGGATCACCGTTCGGCTGACAGCCAACACTCGCGTGCGCCCCAAAGGCAGTGCACGATGGCGCTCAATCCGCCCACCCTCAGCCGTGGACGACACCACCGGCGGCGGCAGATCCCATAGAGAACGGGACGACAGCACGCCGCCATCCTCGTCACTCAAACGCACGATCCAATACAGCCCACTGAACGGACGCTCAAAGCGAGGGTCTGATAAATCGTCAACGACAGCGACGCCGCCACCTTCAGCTAGCTCCAGCGCTACCGTGAGTTGGGCGAGATGCGCCTCTAGCTCTCGATAAAACCGCTCGGATACATGATCTTCAAAACTGTCGCGCAAGGCGTAGCCGTAGAAGCCAAGCGCCACCAAGAGCGTGACCGTGGCAAACAGCGATAGGCGGGCGGCCAGCGACCCCGCGACCCGCCTCAGCGCCCCTCCACGAGTCAACGATCCCGCCGCCACGCCCGTGTTTGTGTCAGGCGCGGTCATGCGCCGTCTCGCCCCTCCACGCCCTCGCCCGGCGACAGCCCCGCCTCTTCCTCCACCACATATCCGAACCCGCGATGCGTCACGATCACGCCAGCGCCGACTTTTCGACGCAGCCGTCCGAGCAGCACATCAAGGGTGTTTTGGCCGCGCGCGTCGTCCCCGCCATACACATGGTCGACCAGCTCCACCGCCGGCACCACTCGCCCGGCGTGATACAGCAGATAGGCCAAGGCCCGATATTCCAATGGCGTGAGCGCCACTGCCTTGCCGTCCACCGTAACCCGCATCCGCCGCGCATCCACCACCACCCGTCCCGCCGACAGCACTGAGCTGGCCTTGCCAGCAGACCGCCGCAGAATGGCGTGCAGCCGAGCGATCAACTCCTCGGTTTGAAACGGCTTCGGCAGATAATCATCGGCCCCAGCGTCGATGCCCTCGACGCGTTCGCTCCAGCCCCCGCGTGCGGTTAGAATTAACACCGGCGTGCTTCGCCCCGCTTGCCGCCAGCGCTTGAGCACCGACAGCCCATCCAGAGTCGGCAATCCCAAATCCAGGATAATCGCCGCATACTCCTCGACGTCTCCCTTGAACCAAGCTGTCTCCCCATCAGCGCACAGCTCAACCGTGAACCCCGCCTGCTCCAAGGCGGTTCTAACATCCTCGGCGAGAGCCGCTTCGTCCTCGACCACGAGAATCCGCACCTCGACCTCTCCCTCACTCAAGGCCATCAAGGCGGTCTAGCGCCTCGCGCAGGGTGACGATCTCGCCCGTGCGCGCGTCAATAACATGCCGAGCGAGCCGCCCTCCCGGCT
>JAHQVS010000114.1 GCA_019634215.1 Paracoccaceae bacterium
GTCGCCATCGGCCCCATCCTGGAAAGCGCCTACGGACGGGACCGGCGCGCCTATCACCTGACGGCGGACTACACTTGGGGTTGGACCACCGAGGCCTCAATTCGCGAGACCACCGAGTCGCGGGGATGGAACACGGTGAACGCCGTTAAAACCCCGCTGGACACCATCAACTTCAAGCATTTCCTGCGTCCGGTCCGGGACGCTGGCGCAGACGTTTTGGTGTTGAACCATTACGGGCGCAATATGATCAGTTCGCTGCGCCAGGCGGTCTCGCTGGGGTTGCGGGACTTGATGGTCGATGGCCGGCAACTGGAGATTGTGGTGCCGCTGTTCTCGAAGATTATGGCGGACGGCGCCGGTGACGCCGCCGACGGCATCTACGGCACTAGCAACTGGCATTGGAGTCTGGATGATCCGGCCTCTCGGGTGTTCACGCGGTCCTTCGGGCGGGAATATGGCGAGCCGCCGAGCCAAGCAGCCCACACCAGCTATGTGCAGACGCTGCTCTACGCCGACGCGGCGGAACGTGCCGGAACCTTCGATCCGCAAGTGTTGATCCCCGCGCTGGAGGGGCATGAGTTCGATGGCCTCGGCAATGGTCCGACGCTCTATCGCGCCGCAGATCACCAGTGCTTTAAGGAGGCGTTGGTGATGCAGGGGCGCTCGGGAGTGATCTCCAACCATGAGCGGTTGGGGATTGTCGATCGTGTGGCCCGCCAGGCAATGGAGTATGACACCAACCGATTCCCTGGCGATCTCGGGCCTTTGTAATCCTGATTGCGCCAACGCTTTGGCGGTGAAAATAAAAAACGCCGCGCACAAACGCGGCGTTTTTTAATGTCTCAAAACAGCTAGCCCGTGAGCGAATATGGGTCTTTCGCTTGATGTTATTGCAGGGCTTGGCGGTTTCTATCCAGCGATGATAGGTGCCAGCTGACGATCTCGTCATAGACCCCATTGCGTTTGATCTGAGCAAGGCCCTGGTTGAAGGCCTGCATCCAATCAAGAATCCGTCCAGGGCTATGCTTCGGGGTGATCAAGTGCACCGGACGGGCGCTGACCAGTGAGGGCATCAGCAGGGCATGCTGATTGAGATCACCCAAGGCCAATGCGTCGCGTGCTTCATATCTCGTGGCGGCGACAAAGTCGGCCCAACCGTTCTTTAACTGGAAGAAACAGTCCTCGATTTCAGGGGGGCGAAATTCCTTGATGACGTCGCCCGCCAGCAAACCTTGTTCTTGGATGTTGAGGGTATTGTCCACGAGCGGACGGCAGAGATTGCGCCCGATCAGGTCCAGGTAGCTGGATGGCGTCCAATTGGTTGTCGCGGCGCGGTAATGCACGACACTTGCAGTGTAGATTGGGTCGGAGAATTCATAATCGCATAAAATCTGCAGCTCGCTCGGCAACGCGAGCACATTGCGGCAGTCTGGCTTCACCCAAGGCATGCCGAAGGTGAACTTGTTCCGCCAAAGCAACGTGTCGAGGCCCTTCAGCCGGTCTTCCACAAAGGTGACGGTGAGGTCGACTTTCAGGCCCGAAGCGGCGAAGGCGGCTTTGACCAGATGCGGCACCAATCCGCTTTCGGGCGCCTCCGGATCGACGAATAGGCGTGGGGAAGAGGCCGCAAGGACCTCAATCCGGGTGACATCGGGGTCGTAGATCTCGCTATTCGCCAAACCTCGGACCGGCGGTGGCGTCGGCGCCTCGTCGCGGTCGTTGAAACAGGGCGGCAGCTCGATGCGGGTGCCGACGAATAGTGATGTGACGTCTGCGCCGAGGCGGGCGGCGTTGTCGCTATACTCGTAGATTCGCGGCCATTCCGATGGGTCGCCATAGGCTTTTTCGGCGATGTCCGGCAACGAGTCTCCAAGCGAGGAGATGTAAGGGGAGCCGCACGCGGGGCCACTTTGCGCACTTGCGTGGAAGGCGAAGCCTGCCGCCAGCACGGCGGCGAGGAAGGCTAGGGCGCGTCGCATCTGGTTAACCGATCTTTCAAAGCTCATGCCATGGGACAGTCAGCTGGCGATTTGGCGCGCCGCCGCCCGGTTAGATTACCTGCCAGGGAACATTATTGTACGATTGTTCCCCGGAATTGTCTGATCTGACCATTGACGATCTGATCCCACTCGCCTGAGGCGCGCAGGTTGGCTAGGCCGGCGTTGAAGCGGTCCATCAACAGATACGCCGCCTCAGCGTTGTCGCCATGTGCGATCAGGTGCAGCGGCGCTGCGTCAACCAGGCCAGGGATGGCGTCGACGTATGGAGATAGCGACAAATCGCTCAGCGCCTTCTCCGCCGGGAATTGGAAGTCGGATACATAATCGACCTCCCCGCGCTCCAGCATGGTGAAGCATAGCTCGGTGCTGCTTGGACGCTCAATCACCACCGTTTGGCCATCAATAAGACCGTGATCATACAGATCATGTACAGGTACACCGGCAGGGCGGCACAGGGTTGAGTCCCGGAGGTCCTCAAAGCGGCGCGGAGGCGACACTAGGTTTTTGGGCGCGTAAACTTTTATGGCCGCCACATAGACTGGGTCGGAGAATTCATACTCACACAGGAGTTTGGAATCCTCTGGCAACTGGGCGGCCCTGGAGCAGTCGGGCTTGGTCCAAGGAAACCCAAACTCAAATTTGTTGTACCGTAGCAACAAAGCTAGGTGAGCTTCGCGGTCTCCGACGAAGTCGATCTGCACTTTTTTGTTTTGAGAAGCGTTCCGGAACGCTGCCTCAATAATTTGAGTAGCGAGGCCGCCGCCGGGCCAATCTTCTTCAGATACTGGAGAGAACCCGCCGGGAGACAGGATTTCGATGCGGGCCTCCGGCACCGGCCTCGCGGCGCGCGCGCGGCGGGCGAGTGCCGCGTTCAGCGTCGCGACTTCGATATTGCTTTCGCGGTTCAACGAGGCGGCTGTCACAGAAGTAGCTTCCGCGCCACTGCCATCACCAAGACTTGCGATTGAGGGGGAGTTCTCGCACGGTGGAATTTCTATAACAATTCCAGGTATTACTAAGTTCGGGTTAAGCCCAATCACTCGAGAATTACCCGCATGGCGATATAAGCGTTGCCACAATGATGCGTCGCCAAATGCTGCGCTCGCTAGGCCGGATAATGTGTCGCCAGAGCGGATCGTGTAAGTAGATCCACATAAATTCTGTGCAACTGCGGCGCTGCTTATCATCGTGCTGAGAACAAGAGAACTTAGGGCCGCTAAGTTAAACGCGCGTCGCATAAGCCCATCTCCCACTAAACAGATCGCATACAATGCTATAATTAGCTGAGAAATTCTCCATACTGAAGGTGGGAATTTTCAAATGTATTTTCACCTTTGGGGAGATTTTTGCTGCTGATAAACGCTGAAAGGGAGTTTGAGTGCATCTTGCCCTGTAGATCTACCTGCGGTGCAGCTGAATTGCGGCGCTGCGACATCAGCCAAGGCCTGCGCGTGCCTTACCGGTGCTCATTGTATTGAGCTGCCCAGGCTCGGTGATTTTTGGGGAAATTTCCCCGAAGGCGCTCAGTGGGGTACGGGGTTCGCCACACGGTCTCCCCCAGTCTGGGCCGATCTGGAGCAACTAACCCAAGGGGCCGCACTTGCCTCCAATGCTTCTTTCATCAGTCACACTAAGATCGTTCTGGAGAGCGTGTCGGTCACCGGTTGCAGATCATCGGTCAGGCTTAGCGAACACTATTTGCTCATCAACGCTATAAACACGGATGCGCCAAATCGCTCGCCGCTTGCGCGCCCAGAAGTACTAGGTTTTCTCTTGAAGCCTCAGCGGCGGCGCAAACGCCGCCGCATCGAGCGCTTGGTTAGCGGCTGTTGCGATCTACAGCGGCGCTGGCCGCTTGCACCAATCCGCTAGCATCAATTCCAAGACCCTGAGTCTCAATAACCCAGCGTTTGGTGATCTTTTCGGCGGTTTCATTGAAGGGGCGAAGCTGATCCGGGGACAGTTGCAGGATCTCGCCACCGGACTCGAGCTGAAGCCGTTTGCCGACATTCTCGACACCGTCCCAAACTTCGCCCATCGACTCCGCCAGCGCCGCCCCGGAATTAGCGTCGATCACGCGCTTCAGGTCGTCGGGGAGGTTTTGGTAACGCTGCTTGTTCATCAACAGCAGGAACACCGAGGTGCCGAAGCGCTCACCGTTGGCGCCTTCGACGGAGTATTGCGTCCGATCCTGAAGCTTTAGTGGCGGAACAATCTCGAAAGGGACCAAGGCCCCGTCGACCGTCCCCGCGTCAAGCGCCTTGGGCAGAGCGGGGACCGGCATGCCGAGGGCGGTGGCGCCGACATCGTTCAACAACCAAGCGCCGGTGCGGGAGGGGGTCCGGACCCGCAGCCCGATGATGTCCTCCGGGCGACTCATCCGCCGGTCACGCAGGTGGATGGCGTTGCCAGCATGAACGTGGACCAGCAGCGGGTGCACATCCGCAAAATCATCAGCGAGAACGTCGAAGGTCTCCTGGATGGCGAGGTTGGTGGCGCGGGCGGAGCCACGGTGCACGGAAGGAAGCTCGAACACTTCGACGCGTGGGAACTGCCCTGGGGTGTAGCCGGCCAGGGTCCAGACCACATCGACCAAACCGTCCTTGGCCTGCCGGTACAGCTCCGGCGGTTTGCCGCCGAGCCCCATGCGCGGGAAAATTTTCACCTGAATCCGTCCGCCGGACTGCGATTGCACGCGCTCTGCCCAAGGCGCGAGCAGCTTGGAGTGGGCGGGCGCCTTGTCACTTAGAAAGTGATGCACGCGTAGGGTGATCTCTTGCGCTGCGGCCGTTGGCCCCCAAGCGCCGCCGCCAAGTAACGCAAGCGCGAAGAGCCAAAACCAAGACCGTATGGCCATTTGATCAATTCCTCCCTAATCCCCAACTGACGCCGAGTGGTGTGTCAACCGATCCCAGCGCCCGCCCATCTCGCCAATATAACCGTGAGAAGGTGGCTCAGCTCCCAGGATTGGGCGTTGAATTCTGCGCTTGCTCCCAGAAACCCCGATTTTTGAAATAGTACAAGTCCGTTTGGAGAAACCGCGACATGCCCCTTACGATGAGGTTTAGGAGAGTGAGATAGCCGGAGATAAAGGGGGGACTGCGCTATTGGCTGTGGCGATCAACGGCGGCGCTAGCCGCTTCCACCAGTGCCCGCGCGTCGATCCCAAAGGCTTGAGCCTCCGAGATCCATCTCTCGGTGATTTTGGCCGAGGTCGCGTCAAAGACTCGCCACTGGCCCGCCGTCAGCCGAATGATCTCGCCGCCAGTTTCAACCCGAACCTGCTTGGCGTCGCTCTCAGCGCGATCCAGAAGCTCGCCCATCAAGTGCGCCAGCGGCGCGCCGGTGTTGGCTTGGAGAATGGCCTTAAGATCATCAGGAAGGCTTTCATAGCGCGCCTTGTTCATCACCAGCAGAAACACAGAGGTGCCGAAGCGTTCGCCATTTTCCCCCTCGACTGAGTATCTCGTTTTCTCGGTTAATTTTAACGGCCGCAGGATTGAAAAGGGGATCATAGCCCCTTCGACCAATCCTGTGTCTATCGCCCCCGGCAGCGACCGGATCGGCAGTCCCAGAGCCTGAGCGCCGATATCGTTTAGCATCCAGGCATTGGTGCGGGAGGAGGTGCGGATCTTGAGGCCAATGATGTCGTCTGGAGAGTTAACCGGGTGATCACGCAGATGAAGCGCGTTGCCCGGATGCACATAGGCCAGCAGCGGTTGAACATCGGGGAAGTCCTCGGCGATTAATTCGAACGTGTCATGAATCGCGAGATTGGTGGCGCGGGCCGAGCCACGATGAACCGAAGGCAGTTCGAAAACCTCAACCCGAGGAAATTGCCCTGGGGTGTAGCCCGCCACAGTCATAACTATGTCGACCCTGCCGTCTTTCGCTTGCCGATAGAGTTCGGCTGGCCGGCCGCCCAGCCCCATGCCGCCGACAACCTGAACCTCCAGCCGCCCGCCAGAGTCAGCCTGCAGGCGCTCGGCCCATGGCCTGAGCAACTGCAGGTGAGTCGCGGACTTCTCGCTTAGAAAGTGATGCAGGCGCAGCGTGATCTCCTGCGCCGAGGTTGGCGTTTGCGCCGCTATGGCTGTCAGGAGCGCTATCCCGACGAGCAAATTGAATGAAAGTCTTGTCATTTTCCCCTGACTCCTCCCTTTTTACTTGGTATTCCTGTGCCCGGACCTCATGTGTTTATTTCAACACTTGCTCTTATCCCGCGCCTGACGCTTGTCTTTGTGATTTCAGACATTCGGATAGGGGTTAATTAATTGTAGGCGATGATGAGTTCAGATTTTTCCGTTCAGAACAACCATGTTTGCGAATTCAATGGCAGGCATGCGGGAAGCAGACCGAAGATGGCTAAAGCGCGCAGCGCAGGGTGGCTTGGCCCGCTCGCGAGGGACAGGCTAACGGCGCCAAGGCCCGCAGGATCAGGTCAACGACGGCAAGGCGTGTGGGATCAGGCCAACATCACCAAGGCGTGGCGCTTTTTCCCAGCGGAAAGCTTTAATGCTCCCCCGTCAAAGGCGTCGAGATCGACCATCGCGCCGGTATCGGAAATTGGGGCGTCA
>JAHQVS010000002.1 GCA_019634215.1 Paracoccaceae bacterium
CGTGACAACGGGCTAAGCCACTTCAGACGCAGACCACCCCGCTCTCCTGGGGTCGACAAAAACAACAGTTGCACTTCAAAAAAGTAATATCATACGATTATAAAAACACTCAGGGAGCAAAGTCCGTCACCGCCCCTGCAGAACAGGGAGAAAGAGGCGGATGTCTTTGGAAGTTGCCTCACATCGCAGAACACGGGAAAGCGCGGGCGCACGGATTGGTCCTTGGAAAAGGACGTGCGCCCAAAATCGTAAAATTTACACGCGTCCATCTTTGGCGCATTCTTCACCCCCGAAACGTGCACGGCGCGATCGGCCGCCTCACGCCACGCTAAACTCCTTGGCTTGGAATAGAACAGCGCCAGCGGTCAGCGCCTCAAGCTATGACGCAAGGCGATGACAGGGCCTGACGACAAACCAAAGGCCAGTAGGAAACCAGCGGCAGCGAAAAGTCAGGAAGGACGGCGGTTGAATAAGGACACGCCGCCCGCCGACTCCGGTCTCGTGGATCAAATTGGCCGCGAGATCATATCGGGCGGCTTCGCTGCAGGCAGCTTGCTTCCAAATGAAGCCGAGATGCGTGATCGCTATTCGATTTCACGAACCGCCTTGCGCGAGGCGTATAGCAAACTGATGGCCAAGGGGCTGGTCTCCGCGCGCCCGAAGGTCGGCACCTCTGTCAGGCCCCGAGCGCATTGGAACATGCTCGATCAGGATGTGCTGTCCTGGCATTTGCAAACGGTTCCCGCTGAGGATATCGCGGCCGACCTCTACACCCTTAGAAGAATGATCGAGCCAGCCACCGCTGAGCTGGCCGCAAAGATCCGCACGGATCAGGACATGGAGAAAATCGCCGCCGCGTTCGAGGCGATGAAAGCCAACGCCACCCAAGAGGGACCGCTGATTGAGGCCGACTTCAGCTTTCATCTCGCTATACTGAACGCCACCCGCAACCCGTTCATCAACGCCTTCAGCGCATTGATTCGCGCCGCGATGGTCAGCACCTTCGAGTTAAGCTGGCGCGGAGCCGAGGTGATCAAGGATCAACGGCTGGCTCAACATGGAGATGTTGTCGACGCGATTCGAGCCCAAGATTCGGCCACAGCGCGAGCGGCAATGGAACTGCTTTTGGACGAGTCGATCGAAGATGTTAGCGAAGCGCTGATCAAACGCTGACCCGCCTCCTGTTGATCAGAAGGCAGCCACGCCACCGGACGAGAAACCCGGGCGGACTTCCGCAACGGAGAAATTAAATATGCTGAAAGCCCTGACAGGCATCCTGCCGGTCGCCCCAACGCCTTTCCTTGAGGATGGGCGGGTAGACGAAGACGGCATGCGGCGAGTGTTGGACTGCATGATCGACCAAGGCGTCGATGCGATCTGCATTCTGGCAAATTATTCTGAGCAGTTCCTGTTGTCAGACGAAGAGCGAGCGACGCTGATGCGCCTCAGCCTGGAGCATGCTGCCGGGCGGGTTCCACTAATTGTCACTATCAGCCATTTCTCCACCGGAATCGTGGTTGAGCGCGCCCGTGCGGCGGCGGCGATGGGCGCGGCGATGGTGATGATGATGCCGCCCTATCATGGCGTCGGGCTGGTCCCAGGCGAGGCGGGGATTCTGGAACATTTCGCCGCTGTTTCAGACGCGATATCGATCCCTATCATGGTTCAGGACGCGCCTTTGTCTGGCGTCTCACTGCCGGTGCCGCTCCTGGCAAGGATGGCGCGCGAGATAAAGAATGTCAGCTACTTCAAGATTGAGACGCCTTTCGCAGCAGACAAGCTCGCTGCGCTGATTGAGGCTGGCGGTGCGGATGTGACCGGCCCATTCGATGGAGAGGAAGCGGTGACCCTGCTGGCCGACCTCGACGCGGGTGCAACAGGAACCATGACGTCAGCATTGCAGCCGGAGAAGATCCGGCCGATCGTCACCAGCCATCTTGATGGCGATCAAGGTTCGGCGTTGGCTCAATGGAAGCTATGCCTGCCGCTGATTAATCATGAAAACCGTCAATGCGGGCTGCGAGCGGCGAAAACAGTAATGATGGCGGGCGGGGTTATCCAAAGCGACCACGTCCGCCACCCATTGACGCCGATGAGTGATCGGACCAGGAACAGGCTGTTGCAGTTAGCTCACGATCTGGACCTGGTCGCCTTAAAATGGGGGAAATAACAATGACGCAGAGTTTCACACCACATGGCAAACATCTGATCGGCGGCGAATGGATCGCTAGTCCTGCAACATTTTCCTCCCAGCCAGCCGAGGGACCGTCACATGCGTTCGGCGATGCCGGATCTGAACTGGTCGATCAGGCCTGCCGCAGTGCCGAAGAGACGTTTTGGAGCTACAGCGCCACCTCTCGCGCCGAGCGCGCCGCGTTTCTTAATGCAATCGCCGACGAGATCGAGGCTCTGGGAGAGCAAATCACCGAGATAGGCGTTCAAGAAACCGGCCTGCCAACAGCGCGGTTACAAGGCGAGCGTGGGCGCACCACCGGCCAGATCCGCCTGTTCGCCTCCCCGATTCTTGAAGACGATTATCTCGACCGCCGCCACGACACCGCCCTCCCCGACCGCCAGCCGTTGCCCCGCCCCGACCTGAAGATGGTGCAGCGTCCGCTTGGACCGGTCGCAGTGTTCGGCGCATCCAACTTCCCGCTGGCGTTTTCGACGGCAGGTGGCGACACAGCCTCGGCATTGGCAGCGGGCTGCCCTGTGGTGGTCAAGGGCCATCCAGCCCATCCTGGGACAGGTGAGATCGTCGCAGAGGCGATCGCCGCCGCCGTGAAAAATTCTGGGCTGCCTGGAGGCGTGTTCTCGTTCCTGCAAGGCGCCAGCCATGAGCTGGGGTCCACACTGGTGCAACATCAGTTGATCAAGGCTGTCGGCTTCACTGGCTCACTCGGCGGAGGGCGGGCGCTGTACGACCTCTGCGCCGCCCGGCCTGAGCCAATCCCTTTCTTCGGCGAGTTGGGCTCCGTCAACCCGATGTTTCTGTTGCCGGGGGCCGTGAAAGCACGCGGTGCGGCGATAGCAGAGGGCTGGGCCGGCTCGTTGACCATGGGGGCTGGGCAGTTTTGCACCAACCCCGGCGTCGCTGTGGCGGTTGACGGACCAGAAAGCAATGCGTTGCTGGAGGCGACGCGCAACGCATTGGCTGCCATGGGATCGCAAACCATGCTGACCGAGGCCATCGCCAAAGCCTACGCCGACCGCCGTGACCGCCTTGCAGCGATAGCGGGTGTGCAAGAGCAGGTCAGTTCGGCCTGCCCTCCACGCGGCGCGACTCCAGCTCTGTACGTTACAAGCGGAGAAGCTTGGCTCAACAATGATGCGCTGGGCGAGGAGGTCTTCGGTCCCGCCGCCTTATTCGTGCGTGTCACTAACCTGGAGGAGATGGCCAAAGTCGCTCAATCACTGCATGGCCAGCTCACTTGCACCCTACATATGGATTCCGGCGACACGGAAGCCGCCAAACGGCTTGTACCGATTCTGGAGCGGAAGGCCGGGCGGCTATTGGCCAACGGTTTCCCCACCGGGGTGGAGGTCAGCAGCGCCATGGTTCATGGCGGCCCCTATCCAGCATCAACCAACTTTGGCGCAACCTCAGTCGGCACACTAGCGATCCGGCGCTTCTTGCGCCCGGTTTGTTATCAGAACATGCCGGACGACTTGCTCCCAGCAGAGTTAGGATAACGCTACAATTTGATGCGTGAAGCCCGTCGACTAAAGGCAGGGGTCGCCTATAAACGCTGGAAGGCGAACTCTGTCACCTGCTGATACTTCTCTCCCGCCTCCAATAGCGCCGAGGGGTAGTCGGGGTTATTTGGTGCATCGGGCCAAACCTGCGGCTCAAGGGCTATGCCCGCCAGCGGTCCATAAGGCGCTCCACCATGCCCAGCCCAGGGCGCGGTGGCGAGTCCGCCGCCGGTATAGACTTGCAGCCCGGGCTCTGTGCTCCGAACCTCCAGTGCGGCGCTAGGACACTCCAACCGGCACACTGGGCGTATCTGCCCTCGCTCTGAGATCAGACAAAAATTATGATCCAGTTCCGGATCAGGAGCGCGGCCTCTGCGATAGTCAAAGGCCGTTCCCATTACCGGCGCGGGCGCGCCAACCGGGATAAGGTGATCATCGACAGGCAGATAGGTCTCAGCCGGGATGGTGAGGGTATGGTCGGCCAACGTAGGAGCGCCACTCAAATTCCAGTAGCCGTGAAAGGCTGGGTTGAACATCGTGCGGCGGTCAGATCGCCCCTGGATCTTCACACGCAACACCCCGTCATCGGTCAACTTATAGACGGCCGTGACAGAGATATTACCTGGGAATCCACAAGTCCCATCCGCATGCTCTAACGACAGCCAGCAGGATGTGGCGTTAGCTTCTAGCAGTCGCCAATTCCGCTCGCCAAACCCACCAGTACCACCATGAAGAGTGGTTCGAGCATCTTCATTGCGCTCCAGATCGTAAATTCGACCATCCAGCATGAAACGGCCAGCCTTGATCCGGTTGGCCACCGGACCAACGATCGCGCCGAAATATTTCATACCGCTCAGATAGGCGTCGAACGCCTCGCTCCCAAGCGCTAAGCTATAGGGAAGGCCCTCAAACCGCAGTTCCTGCAAACTTGCGCCCCAGGTCATGATGGCTGCCGTCACGCCGCCGTTAGATAGCCGCGCGTAACGCACTGGTTCACCATCGGGCGCTTCCCCCAAATAGCTGACGTCTGAGGAACTAGGTATCGATGTCATTTTTACTCTTCTACAGAGGCTGGGCCAGCGCACATGGCGTCATCGTCGCCCATAGGAAACGGACCAACCAGCAAATCGCACACTCAATGGTCATCAGCCATGATTAGATCCGAGAGGCGCAGCCTTTGGATTTTACCCGAGGGGCCTTTGGGAAGCTCAGGCAAAATGTGCACAAAGTCGGGGCTTTTGAATTCACCGACAAGACTGCGGCATAGATCAATGAGTTCATCGGAGGATACATTGCCGTCCATGCGCAACGTTACGGCGGCCTCAACACGTTCTCCATAAATCTGACAAGGCCTGGCAAAGGCGGCAGCCTCCACCACATCTGGATGCGAATACAGCGCCTCATCGATTTCGCGGGGGGCTATGTTTTCACCGCCCTTGATAATCAGCTCTTTGAGGCGGCCACTGACGAATACATAGCCATCTGAATCTATCCGGGCGAGGTCGCCAGTACGTAACCATCCATCTTCTGTAAACGCCGCCGCCGTGGCTTCCGGGTTATGTAAATAGCCCCGCATCACATTCGCCCCCCGAACAGCTATCTCCCCGACTTGCCCCATAGCTGCGCGTGTCAGATCGCTGGTCAATATGGCCACTTCATTTCCGTAGGCCACTCCAGGCGATCCAATCTTACGAACACCAGGAGGCAGCGGGTTAGAGAGGATCTGCGCGGCCGTCTCAGTCAACCCCATCGTCTCAATGATCGGCACGCCAAACCGATCCTCAAAAGCGCGCTGCGTCTCAATGGCCAAGGCGGATGAGGCAGACCGGGCAAACCGCAGTCTAGCGCAGGTCACTTGATCTGGGACGCCCTCTCCATGCAGTAGATGAGAGATGATCGTCGGCACAGCTGAGAACCAAGTTGCTTCCGCCGTTGCGCATTGCGCCCAGAAGCGGCTGGCCGAGAAGCGTGACGGCACTGCGACCGATCCGCCACTGACGAGCGGCCCCATCACAGTCACGCACAGACCGTTGATATGGTAGATCGGCAATATGCAGAGTGCGCGATCTTGCGCCGTGAGTTGATGTGCGATCATTGTTGTCCAGCCGCCCGCCAATAAGCTGGCGTGACTGTGCAAAACTCCTTTCGGTCGCCCTGTTGTGCCGGACGTATACATGAGCAACGCATCATCTTGAGCAGCTGCGATTGGCGGAGTGGATGGCTGGCAATCTGGCCAATCGATCGCGCCGTCAAGGACGGTTATTTCAGAAACACTCTTGGGACGCGCCTCGTCCCAGATCGCCCGAATGCTGGCGTCAACAAACGCGAACCGGGCTTGCGAGTGAGTGAGAGCATAGGCGACGGCTGTAGCGCCAGCGGCGAGATTGATAGGGGTTGCTCGAAACCCGCCATACAGTGCGCCCAACAGGCAGGTGACTCCAGCATGGCTATTAGGGAGCATTAAGGCGACGCTTTCGCCCTTCCTGAC
>JAHQVS010000115.1 GCA_019634215.1 Paracoccaceae bacterium
CCCGGCCGCATCCGCCGCCATCATCCACCACATCATCGCCCTGCCCCTTAGTTTGACCCGCTCTGCTCCGGCGGCTTATTTATTGTTGTGAGACTATATCAAACTTCTTGAATAAATTGAATATAAGTTTTCAAGAATGATATGATTACTTATGAATTAAGCATTTCGAAAGGATTATTATTACTATCACATTCATCATAACAGCTTAAGAGGTTCTCACGCCGCCACAAACATCTATCGCGCCAACGTTTCAGCCCGCCATTCATCCTTAAAGCAAGGAGGGGTGGTGGGGCGGATTTGATGCCCCATCAAACCAAATTTCCCCGCCATCACGACACCATCGTTAAAATGGAACCGGGCGCGCGTGACAGCCATCTGACCATCAAACTCCCGGCGTGCGATTTGTTCAACCTTGGCCTCAACCAACCGGCCATCGGTGCAGCGCATAGGCATGACGATTTCACTTGTTTGAGCGCCTTCACTCTCCACTTCACCGAGGCAGAACTGATCATTTTGAAATTGGAGACAAGCTCGCAACCGGTTGGACTGATAAGGTCGCCAAAATGCGGCGTAGAACTTTTCAGGAGATCTCACATGTTCAACATAGAGCGAAGAGCTTCTTGCAACAATCCAACGCTTCTCATTTAATTTCTTTGAGTGCTCAGATGAGCTGAGTATATCCATATACAAAATCCAGCCTAAAAATACACTAATACATAAAAGAAAAAATAGTAATCCCTGAAAATTTACATCTGACACAATATAGCCAGTAAATCTACCCACATATAAGCCGAACAAAACATCAAAAATCATAAGGGAATATCCAGCTAAAATTAAATACGTAGGCCACCCTGTGAGAATTTTTAAAACATAAGAGAACTGAAAGCTATCATCAACAGACGGAATAAACCTGACGCAAAAAGCAACGCCAGAACTAAAAGAGAACAGAACTAAACCGATGATATATAACGGGGTTAGAAAACCTGGCGGTATCTCTTTGGGAAAAGCCAACGCAACTCACTCCAAAATCAGTAAAACTTATCCCATAATGCATTAAATCAACAAATCAGTAAATAACTTCATTTTGCCCAAAAGTATCACCCTCCTTTAAAAATGGTCTTATGGCAATTTTCATACTCTATCTTGCCATTATTTTGGCAATCCATTCATACATAAAAAATATGAGGTTTATGCACTAGAATGATAATAAATTCCTACTCTATCCGCAATAGCTGCTCCATCACCGAACAAAAACCAGACAGCACTGGGAAATATCTGGCGATCTATGGCGGTGCTGGAAAATTGGTTTACTTCAGAACGCACCATAAAGGTTGTACGTATTTCGGCGATAGATGCAGCCACAAAGCCGACAAAATGTTCGCGCCCCTCAAACCAGCGCGAACCTTCAAGCAATGACCTTGGAGAAATCCCCCGTCAATGCGCGACGGCGGCGGCCACGCTTTCGTCGATCATCCGGCCTTCGGCGAACCGCCCCATCGAGAATGGCGCGGCGACGTCGTCCGGCTCGCCCTGGGCGATGGTGGCGGCGAAGCAGTGGCCGGAGCCAGGCGTGGCCTTGAAGCCGCCGGTGCCCCAGCCGCAATTGACGAAAATCCCCTCAACCGGCGCCTTGCCGATAATCGGCGAGCGATCCCCGGTCATGTCGACGACGCCGCCCCATTGCCGCAGCATCTTCAAGCGGCTGATGATGGGGAAGGTTTCCACCAAGGCCGTCACCGTCTCCTCGACATGGTGGAAAGATCCGCGCTGAGAGTAATTATTGAAGCCGTCGGCGCCGCCGCCGATCACCAGCTCGCCCTTGTCGGATTGGCTCATATAGCCGTGGACGGTGTTGGCCATCACCACGATGTCCATGCAGGGCTTGATCGGCTCCGACACCAGCGCCTGCAACGCGACGCTCTCGATCGGCATCCGGAACCCGGCCATGTCAGCCAGCACCGAGCTGTGACCGGCGACCACAATCCCCAGCTTCTTGCAGCGGATCGCGCCTTTTGAGGTTTGCACGCCAACAACCCGCCCCCCCTGAACGTCGACCCCCTCGACCGCGCAATTCTGGATCACGTCGACGCCAAGGTCGTCGGCGGCGCGGGCGAAGCCCCAAGCGACAGCGTCATGCCGGGCGGTGCCGCCACGAGGCTGCCACAGGCCGCCGAGGATCGGAAACCGGGCGTCGGCGCTGTCGTTTATGATCGGACACAGCGACTTCACCTTGCTCGGCTCCGCCCATTCAGTGTGGACACCGTTCAACCGGGTGGCGTGCAAGGTGCGCTTCAGCGCCCGCTTTTCATGTTCAGTCTGCGCCAGCATCAAAACGCCGCGCGGGCTGAACATGATGTTAAAGTTGAGCTTCTGGCTAAGATCCTCAAACAATCCGCGCGACAGCTCATACAGCGCCGCCGACTCGTCCTGAAGATAGTTAGAGCGGATGATGGTGGTGTTGCGGCCCGTATTGCCGCCGCCGAGCCAGCCCTTCTCGATCACCGCCACATTGCGCACGCCATGGTTCTTGGCGAGGTAATAGGCGGTCGCGAGCCCATGCCCGCCCGCGCCGACAATCACCACGTCATACTCCGACTTCGGCTCCGGCGCCCGCCACGCGCGCTCCCATCCCTGATGATAGGACATCGCGTTGCGGGCGAGCGCGAACACCGAATATCGCTTCATGGCGGTCTCTCCTGATCCTGGTCGCCCCAAGGCGGCCAACCCCAATAGGGCTAGAGCGGGGCCTCGCTGCGGATTTAAACGCAATCCTGGCCCAAGCGCAGTCGATTTGCGACCGAACGCGCCAAAAAGCGAAGTCGGACCGCTTGCGATCCGATTCGTCGCTTCTGGACGCTGGTATTTCTAAAGAAGGTCCGGAACGTTGGCTGTGAAACGGCTAACCGTTTCAGCGAGGAGGAGAGAGCGGCTGTCAACGCTCCGGACATTCCATTCACTATCACTTACTTGGGGTTTTGGAAAGCTCCGCAAGTCATTGTGGGTTAGAAATCCCCTAATTAGCCGCCAATACGATCGGAAACAGACGAATTATGACCCTTGCATGGCAATAATCACGATGATTGAGGGTTAAATCCCCCGCAAATGCGCTAAAATCGCAACATTGAGGAGTCGCTGAATCCTCCCTGGCCGAACGACGGCGAGCGCGTTATGCCGCGAAACCGACGGTCCCGGCCGGAGTTGTGCACGAATTATGAGGAGGGGAATCCCATGAGCGGTCGACGCAAACTAGTCATCGGCAACTGGAAAATGAACGGGACACGCGCTTCGGGAACAGAGATCGACGCCATCGCCTCCGGCTTGGCGGTACGGGCCGAACAACAGGGACGCGGCGACGGGGTGCAGGCGGCGATCTGCCCCCCCGCCACGCTGATCGCAACCCTGTCCGCGCGATTGGCGGCGCAGCCAGGGCCGGATGTGTTGGCGCTGGGCGGACAAACCTGCCATCCGAACGCCTCCGGCGCCCACACCGGTGATATCTCCTCCGATATGTTGCGCGACGCCGGGGCCGCCTGGGTGATCGTCGGCCATTCGGAGCGGCGCGCCGACCATAAAGAGACCGACGCCCAAATCCGCGCCCAGGCCGAGGCGGCGTTGCGGGCCGGCCTCTCGCCGATTATCTGCGTCGGCGAGACCGAAGCCGAACGCGACGCTGGGCGGGCGTTGGAGGTGGTCGGCGCCCAACTCGCGGGCTCGACTCCCGACGAGGCTGTCGCCGCCACCACGGTGATCGCTTACGAGCCGGTTTGGGCGATCGGCACTGGCCGCACCCCGACTGAGGACGAAATCGCCACCATGCATGGCTCGATCCGCGACCGGCTGCGGCAACGCTTCGGCGATGAGGCGGACAAGCTGCGGTTGCTCTACGGCGGCTCGGTCAAACCGGCCAACGCCGAGGCCATCTTCTCGCTGACGGATGTCGACGGCGGTCTGATCGGCGGCGCCAGCCTGAAGGCGACGGATTTCCTCGCGATCGTCGACGCAGCCGCTAAAGCGGAATAAAGCGCCCACGCCCCATCCACGTTCGGGCGGGTTTTAATCCGCCCGGAAGCTCTTCAAGCGGCCTCGGCGTCACCGCTCATACTGGCGCGATGGCAATAGACCCTCCTGGTCGCTCTCGCCGCCTTGAAAGAGCTGCCGAAACGGCCCCGGTGCGAAGACGGACAGTGGGTTGACGGAAACTTCGGGCTTCGTCACCGAGCCGGACACCGTATAGGCGACGCCGATCACCCCTTCCCCGCTGCCACCCGTGAGCAAATCGCCGAGCAGCGGCACCCCCGAAATCAAGCCGTTGACCGCGAACGCCGGCGACAAGGAGCCGGAAAAATCCAGCGCTCCGTCTTTGCGGCGATACTCCCCCGACAGAGTCAACCCGATCGACGGCCCCGTCGCCGCCGCCTCCTCTATGGTCAGCACCCCATCGACCATCTGAAACGGCGCGCGCACCTGTGAAAAGCTGACGCCGCCGCTTTGCAGCTGATCGTAAATCCCGAAGAGGGTGGCGAAGGAGAGGATCTGCGCCAGTTCCGGCGCGTCCTTCACCACAAAATCCTCCATCAACAGCGCCCCCGTCACGGCGCCGCCAGGCTCAATCTGGGCGTCGACGCGGGCGCGCCCCTCGCTGCCGTCGTCAAAATAGCCCAGTGCGCGCAGCAGAGCCCCCGCCTGCAAGCTCTCCACCACCACCCGGCGCTCAGCGCCGTCATCCACATATTGGCCTTCAAGCGGAGCGCGGTCGCCTTCGGGGCCTTGCGCGATCGCCCGCACATGGGCCTCGGCTGAGCCGTCGACACGGAGCATCGCGTCGGCCGCGACCTCCCGCAGAGTGGTGGCGTCGCTCAGGGTCACCGCCTGCACCGCCGCCTCCAACCGTATCGGGCGCGCTCGCGTCTGCTCCGCCGCTTCCTCCGCCCCCTTCGCCGCGTCGCTGTCGCCCCCCACTGCGGCGATCGCCGGTCGCAGATCCAGCTTCGGGCCGCTGACAGACACCGCCCATTCATCCTCGGCGTTGGCGGCGACGATCAGCGCAAGTTCAGTGCCGTCGCCAATGATGAGTTGGCTCAGCTCCAACCGCCCCAAGCGCCCGTCGCCATTGACACGGCCGCTGCCGGAGAGCCGCAACGTGCCGATCTCGGCCTCTAGCGTGGAAATCGCAATCTCAGCCGCCGTCGCTGC
>JAHQVS010000116.1 GCA_019634215.1 Paracoccaceae bacterium
CTTGGGGCGGCTGATCACACCGACGTAACACGGCCGAAGGGGGCTGCACCACGCAGCCCCCTTCGAACTTTCTAGACAACTGCAACCGGGGGGAATCAAACAGTGGACCTACTTGAGGTCGAAGACATCACCGTCACACGTGATGGCTGTCTTGGTCTTAGCAATCTTGTTTTCCGCAGCGCCCGTGCACACACGCTCAGCGAACGCGGAAGGCGGCAAAGTTCGGGCCAATGCGCCCAGCCACTCCATCGCCAAAGGCCGCTCCGCCCGCGCGAAAACCGGCTTCTCAGCACGATTTGCGAGAGCCAAGCTCTGCGCCCGCACCTCTTGCGCCGCCGCCAGCCGCTGTTCGGCCACGATCCGCCGCGCCGCCGCTTCATCGGCAAGTTCTGTACGCTCCAGCACCCCCCGGGCGACGCCGACCATCATCAACACGACCGCCGCCGCCGATAGCCCCGCCGCAGTCCACCGCATCGAGCGCGTCTCGGCGCGGAAATCCTCCACGCGAGCGAAAGTGGGCCCGTCCGGGAAGCCCTCAATATCGGTCGAGCTGGTCACCCTCTGCGGGTCGAAGCCCCATTTCCGGGCAAAATCAATCGCCTCTTGAGCGATCTCTTTCTGAGAAATCGCCACGCCCAGCTCAAGAAAACCGGTGTCAGCATCGACGGATAATTTCGCGACGTCGAAACAAAGCTCTTCCGGCTCTAATTTGGTCAGCGAGCCCAATCGCCACCACACCGCTTCACGCAGATCAGAGGAAGATTCGGCGGGGAAGGTGTCAACGCGGTGCAAGGTCAAGCTGGGCGGTAACAACAAATCCACCGGAGCCTTACCGCCGAGGCTGAGCTTGGCAATATCCCGCATTTCGGCGACTCGTTCCTTGAAGTCCGCCGCCTCATGACGCACCGTGGCGCGCGCTATCCATCCAGCACCGCGCCGTTCCCGCAGAATCACTTTGTCTTCCGACAAATCGAGCGCGAACGGCGCCCCGCGGCTCGCCGCAGCCATCGTCTTCCACTCGTCACGCAGCCAATCCAACATAAGCCGGCTGTTCCCTCCTGCGCAGCTGCATCCGTGCGCCAGCGCTTAATGATTCCCTTGAATCCCTTAGTTCCTTCATCAGACCAACAACGGATCTTGCCGCAATCTCGCAAGCACCCTTGAGGGTGGAGGTCTCGATTCGCGCTACCCGTATTTATTGCACGATCGTGGGCAAGGATGTCCGCGATCAAGATCAGATGCAACAAAAGGAAGTCACCGCCAAGGGGTGGGGGAGCTGATCTTATTTTGCTGTTGGATGAACGTCGGTTAACGCCCCTAATTCCCCACACCACCGCCTTTTAATCACCCAAATTAGCCCCGCTGAGCTGCTCTCCGCGAAAACCTGTTCACCGCGTGAACAACTGCCGCAACAGCGTTGATTACTCAGCTTAACAACCCCCCTCAAGATACAACCGCTCACGGTGATCAAACCAGCTCGTATCCCATAAAGGCGACGCGCTGACCGGCGCACCACTCGCCCAGTGCTCGTTCACGCTATAGGGAAGTTGAAGATGCCCCTCCCGGTTCACTTAAGGTTCAGCAGCCAAACAAAGGCCATAGCGCCCAGACCGCTCATCCCGCCGCCGCACCGTCACGCCGGTTCGCGCCTTCAGGCCTCACCGCTATGCAACCAAGGCTGGCCCGCCTTCTGAACCGCCTCGAAGCTGTCGATATGGGCCGACTTCTCAAGCGTTAGGCCAATATCGTCGAGCCCATTCAGCAGGCAATGCTTCCGAAACGCATCAACGTCAAAGTTAATCACGCCGCCGTCAGGGCCGCTGATCTGCTGGCTTTGCAAATCCACCGTCAAGGTGGCGTTGGCCCCGCGCGAGGCGTCGTCGAGCAGCTTGTCGATCTCTTCCTGTGGCAGAGCAATCGGCAAAATGCCGTTCTTGAAGCAGTTGTTATAGAATATGTCGGCAAAGGACGGCGCGATTACGCAGCGTATACCGAAGTCCAGCAGCGCCCATGGCGCATGCTCCCGGCTTGAGCCGCATCCAAAGTTCTCGCCCGCGATCAAAATTTGCGCATTTCGGTATGCGGGCTTGTTCAGCACAAAATCTGGTTTTTCCGCGCCGCTATCCTCATAGCGCATGTCGGAAAACAGGTTCACGCCAAGGCCAGAACGTTTCACAGTCTTCAAAAACTGCTTCGATATAATCATGTCGGTGTCGACATTGATCAGGGGCAGGGGCGCAGCGACGCCAGTCAGGGTGGTGAATTTGTCCATGGTCGAACCTCCGTTGCGCCGATAAAGCACGGCGACGGCGGCGGCCGCAAGCGGGGCGACTCGTCGGGATTTTCATCAATCGCAGTTGGAAGATGGAACCGGCGCCACGCGGAATTCCCCCCGCCGCGCCCAACAAGAGTATTTTGATGTTCCGCGACATCGCGACCTTGGTCGCATTTATCAGCGACAATGCCCGCTGGCTGGCCGCCGGCTTTCTCCTCGCCCTTGGCTCCAGCTTCGGCCAAACCTACTTCATCGCCATTTTTGCGGAGCCAATCCGCGCCGAATTCGGCCTCAGCCATGGCCAATGGGGCATAATCTATATGGTCGGCACTCTGGCGAGCGCAGCCTGTCTGATCCAACTTGGCCGCCGGGTCGACGATATGGCGCCGCGCCGGTTGGCGATGATGGTGATCGCCGCCTTCACGCTGGTCTGTCTAGGGATGACGGCGACGCCAAACTGGTGGATCTTGCTGTTTCTGGTGTTCGGCCTGCGGCTCTGTGGCCAGGGGATGCTTAGCCATCTCAGCCAAACATTAACCGCACGCTGGTTCTCAGCGACACGCGGGCGGGCGTTGGCTGTGGCGGGGTTCGGCTATCCCTTAGGAGAGGCGCTGACTCCCCTTCTCGCCGTCGGCCTGATCGCCGCCATCGGTTGGCGCGCCACCTGGGGCGTCGCCGCGATCTGCCTGTTGGCGGTGCTCGCGCCGGCATTGTGGTTTTTACTCAAACGCCCGCGCCAACCGCGCGGCGCGGCAGAGGCGGCGAGCCTTAACAGCGCGGGCCTCGGCGGGCGGCATTGGACACGGGGCGAAGCGGTGCGGTCGACCCCGTTTTGGTTGATCGCAGCCGGGATTATCAGCCCAAGCTGCATCATCACCGTGGTGTTTTTCCTCCCGGCGCATATCGCCGAGACCAAGGACTGGCCGCTGGTCGACTGGGCCGCGACCTACTCGATCTACGCCCTGGTGTCGGTTGGGGCGTCGTTGCTCGCCGGTTGGGCGATCGACCGCTTCTCCGCTCGCAGCCTGCTGGCGGTGTACCAACTGCCGATGGCGGCGGCGTTGACGGTTTTGGCTTTTGGCCGTGATGTCTCGACAATGCCCTTGTTCATGTCGCTGCTTGGTCTCACCGGCGGCGCCGCCAGTGCGATTCACGCCTCGCTGATGGCTGAGCTGTTCGGCTCCCGGCATCTCGGCGCGATTAAAGCCCTTGCCCATGCGCTGATGGTGTTCGCCTCCGCCGCCGGTCCGGGCGCGGTCGGGCTGCTGCTCGACGGCGGCGTCGCGTTCGAGACTCAATGCCTGTGGATGGCTGGATATGTCGGCCTGATCAGCCTGCTCTACGCCGCGACCGCCGCGCGTCTGCGCGACCCTGCGCCGGAAACACAGAAGCTGACCTGAACGTCACCACATCGTGTTTTTATGAACGTTGCTCAGAAAGTAGAATTCAGGCATACTCACAATCGTCATTACAGCGCTGCCGAGCCCGAATTGGGCGCACTGGAGGTCGTGATGAAGATTCTGCTCGTAAAAGCCGCTCTCGGGGCCTTCAGCGTCGCCGTTGTCGCCCTCACATTGAACACCGCCCCCGCCTTGTCTCTGAACGGGTATGGCGACCAACCGCAAGGCCCTGTGGCGACATTGAGCCAGCGCCTTGGACATATTGTCGGCGGCCTGCTTCAGTTCCGCTGATAGCCGAATAGTCCGGCGAAGAAGGTGCGGAGAAAAAAACGGCTAGAATTGTCGGCGGAAGCGCACTCCGCTGCAAGCTCCCGAGCAATGCCAACGCTGCGAAGCACAGGCCCCAATTCTCAAACACCGCGCCGAGGCGCGGTGTTTTTGTTTGGGCCGTCGCCCGACGTTAACAACAATCCGTATCGGGCAACTCATTGTGATGAGAGCGATTAAGCCGTCGCCGCCTTCAGAGCTTGATCCAGATCGTTGATCAGATCCTGCGCCGTCTCCAACCCGATCGACAGCCGGATCACCTCAGGTCCCGCACCCGCCGCCGTCTGCTGCTCCGGGGTGAGCTGGCGGTGGGTGGTGGAGGCTGAATGAATGATCAGAGAGCGCGCATCGCCGAGATTGGCGAGGTGCGAGAACAGCTTCACATTATCCACCACCTTCTTGCCGACCTCGTAGCCGCCCTTAACACCGAAGGTGAAGATGCCGCTTGAGCCTTTTGGGCAGTATTTCGACGCCCGCGCCGCGTACGGAGAATTGGCGAGACCAGCGTAAGACACGTATTCAACCTGCTCATGCCGCTCCAGGAACTCCGCCACCGCCTTGGCGTTGGAACAGGTGCGATCCATCCGCAGGGACAGGGTCTCAATGCCGAGCAAGGTCTGAAACGCGTTCATCGGCGCCTGACACATGCCGATGTCGCGCAGGGTGATGGCGATACTGAAGAAGGTGAACGCCATCGGCCCGAAGGTCTCGGCGAAGTTCAAGCCGTGGTAGCTGGCGTGCGGCGTGCTCATCGCCGGATATTTAGCGCTGGCGCCCCAGTTGAACGTCCCCTTGTCCACCACCATGCCGCCCATGGTGGTGGCGTTGCCGGTAAGATATTTGGTGGTGGAGTGGATGACGAGGTCAGCGCCAAAATCGAACGGGCGGCACAGGTAGGGCGTGGCAGTGGTGTTGTCGACCATCAGCGGCACGCCCTTTTCCTTGGCAACGCCCGCCAACGCCTCCATGTCGCTGATATAGCCGCCGGGATTGGCGATCGACTCGCAGAACAGCGCCTTGGTGCGGCCGTCGAACGCGGCGCGAACGGCATTCAGATCCTCGGTGTCGACGAAGCGGACTTCCCAACCAAAATGCTTGAAAGCGTGGTTAAACTGGTTGACCGAGCCGCCATACAGCCGGGTCGAAGCCACGAAATTGTCGCCCGGACTCATCAACGGAAACAGCGCCATCACCTGCGCCGCGTGGCCCGAGGCGCAAGCCACGGCGCCGACGCCGCCTTCCAACGTCGCCACGCGCTCCTGCAGCGCCGCGACGGTGGGGTTCAGCAGCCGGGTGTAGATGAAGCCCAGCTCCTCCAGGTTGAACAGCCGCGCCGCATGGTCGGCGTCCTGAAACACATAGGCGGTGTTCTGATAAATCGGCGTCTGCCTCGCGCCGGTGGCCGGGTCCGGCTTTGATCCTGCGTGGATTTGCAGTGTCTCGAAGCCATAGGACGGCTGGTCGTCAGACATTTCACAATCTCCCAGTGTTTATTCTTCTGTTCTACTGTATCACTGCGCCGTTTTGGCTTTTCAGGAACGGTTTGTCACTGGCGTTTGTATTCCGATCATCAGGACAGGCACCCCAATCAAGCTGAGGTTAGGCGTTTTGCCCTCTGGCCCCCGAAAAGAGCGCCCGCTGTTGTTCCAGTTACCCCGCATCGCCTCAAGCTGCATTTCTCGCGATGGTCTTGTAACAACACCAGATCTAAAGCCCTCGCTGAAAGACCAAACCATGCAGAAAACCGCTCTGGTGACCGGCGCCGCACGCGGCATTGGCCTTGCGACCACGAAACTTTTCCTAGCCGAGGGACGCCGGGTGGCGATGCTAGACCGAGACGCAGAAGCATTGAACGAGGCCGCCGCTGGGTTAGAGAACGCGCTGCCGATCGCCGCCGACGTCGCTGTCCCAGATCAGGTTAACACCGCCGTCGAAACTATGATGGGCGCGTTCGGCCGCATCGACGCGCTCATTAACAACGCTGGCGTCGCGGACTTCGGCCCGATCGCTGAGACAGACTTTCAGCGCTGGCGGACAGTTATGGAGACCAACCTGGACGGGATGTTCCTGATGAGCCAAGCGGCGCAGGAGGCGCTGATCGCCTCCCAGGGCGCGATCGTCAACATCGCCTCCATCTCAGGCCTGCGCGCCAGCACCCTTCGCACCGCATATGGAACCAGCAAAGCGGCGGTGATTCAGCTCACTAAACAGCAGGCGGTAGAGCTTGGAGAGCATGGCGTCCGCGCCAACTGCGTCTGCCCTGGCCCAGTGAACACGAAGCTGGCGCTGGCGGTGCACACGCCGGAGATCCGCGCCGCTTACCACGACGCCATTCCCCTGAACCGCTATGGCGGCGAGGCGGAAATCGCCGGGCCGATCGTTTTTCTATGCTCGGACGTGGCAAGTTATGTCACCGGGCAGGTGCTGGCCGTTGACGGCGGGTTTGAGGCCAGTGGCGTCGGGCTTCCCGCCTTACGCAGTTAACGGCCTGGCCAAACTTACCCCATCTTGGAGGAAATCACGCCGGTGTTGATCCCACCCCAGGAGAGTTGCCCGTTAAACCGCTGATGCTCCAGCTTCGGACAGCGATCCATGATCACGGTCAGCCCGGCGGCCTCCGCACGAGCGGCGGCTGCATGGTTGATGACCTTGAACTGCATCCAAATCACCTTCAGACCCCGATCCAACAGGTGCTCCAACGCCTCGTCGACGATCGGCCCCGCCGCCTCGGAATTGCGGAAGATGTCGACCATGTCGATATCGCCCGCCTCCGCCGGAATCTCCGCCAGTGAGGCGACAGCGGTTTGGCCGAAATGGGTCTGACCAGTGAGACCCGGGTTCACCGGAATCACATGATAGCCGCCGCGAGTGTTGAGGTAGTTAGCAACTAAATAACTTGGCCGCACCGGGTTCGCCGACGCGCCGACGATTGCGATCGTCCGGGTCTGCTCTAAGATCCCGCGAAGCTGGGAGAAGGGGTAGTTGGGGGTCTCGGCCATCAGGTCCTCCCTCGCCGCTGTCGCTTGCGGCTGTTAAACTTGGCCTACCCAGACCCCCGACACAGCGCAAGCGCGATCGCCGCGAGAGCGCCATCAGGAGAGCCCACGACCGTGCCGTCAACCACCCTGGAGCGATATGACGCCGACGCCGTTGTGATTGGCGCAGGCGTGGTCGGCCTCGCCATAGCAGCCGCCCTGGCGCGCCAAGGGCGTGAGGTCGTCATCCTGGAGAAAAACGACGCTTTCGGCGCCGAGACCTCCAGCCGCAACTCCGAAGTGATCCACGCCGGGATTTACTATGAGCCCGGCAGCCTGAAGGGCCGTTTCTGCATCGAGGGCCGAGACCGGCTCTATGCTTGGTGCGCTGAACGCGGCGTCCAGGCGCACCGATGCGGCAAGCTGGTGGTCGCCACGGATGAAGGAGAGCTGCCCGGGTTAGAGAAAGTGGCGGCGAAGGCGGCTGGCAACGACATGACCGATTTGGAGGCTATCGACGGCGCAGCGGCGCGGGCGATGGAGCCAAACCTGAACGCGATCGCGGCGCTGTGGTCGCCGACAACCGGGATCATCGACAGCCACGGGCTGATGGCGTCATTGCTCGGCGAAGCCGAGGATCACGGCGCAGCGCTGGCCCTGAACGCGCCGATTGAGGGCGGTGAAACGCTGACTGACGGACGCATAACCCTCCATGTCGGCGGCGGCGCTCCCTGTATCCTCACCACGCCTGTTGTGGTGAACGCCGCTGGGATGTGGGCGCGCGACGTGGCGCTCTCGATCGCGGGCGTCCCGAACCAAGCTGTCCCGTCCCGTGTGCTCACCAAGGGCAACTATTACGCTCTCACCGGAAAGGCGCCGTTCTCAACCCTGATCTACCCCGTGCCGACGCCGGGCAGCCTGGGCGTGCATCTAACCCTGGATCTCGGCGGCGCAGCGCGATTCGGGCCCGATGTGGAAACACTCGATCACAATGATCCGGCTCGGCTTGACTACAGTGTCGATCTTGCCCGCGCCGACAGCTTCTACGCCGCCATCCGCCGCTATTGGTCGGCGCTGCCCGACGACTCACTTCGAGCCGACTACGCCGGAGTACGGCCCAAGATTGATGTGGACTACGCGGCTGACTTCCGCATCGACGGCCCGGAAATCCATGGCGTTCCCGGCCTGATCAACCTGTTCGGCATCGAAAGCCCTGGCCTCACCGGCTGTCTCGCCATTGGAGACCATGTCGCCGGCATGGCGCAGCGCGGCGGCGCGGCGGCATAGATCTGGGAAAGAAAAGGCCGACCGACAGAGCCGACATGGAAACCCATGCAGTTCGACACGTCGACCGGCCAGGCGCCCGGCGTTGGGGGGGGGAAGCCGCCGGGATCAGGGAGAAATGCGTCGATCAATCGCCGACACAACAGAGATGTCGTCTGATAGGCGCCAAAAGAAGACGCGATCGCGACACTGTGACGGCAGCGTGCGTTCACACCAGCACGATGGCGAATGCCCTCCAAATCAAGCCGCATCAACGCATTGTTTTATAATGGATTCCCCTCAAGCCCGCACCACCTTCTCCAGCGGTGCGCCCGCGCGCATGCAGGCGTAGCGGGTGTCGACCACCAGCCGCGCCCGCCCTGCCAGCCCGACATAATCAACACCGTCATGGTCGGTGGCGATCAACACCGCGTCATATCCAGCAATTTGATCGAGATCCCACTCGATCGACTGCCGCCCGGTCAAATCCGGGTGATCCCGGGTCGGCGGCACCACCGGTATAAACGGGTCATAATACGCCACCGCCGCCCCGCGCCCCTCCAACTTCTCAATCAAGCGCAACGACGGGCTCTCCCGCATGTCGTCGACATTCTTTTTGTAGGCCAACCCCAACACCAGCACCCGCGCGCCGCTCAAGCCACGCTGGAACCGCTGATCCAGCGCCTTGCCCAACTCCGAGATCACATGTTCCGGCATGGCGGAGTTAATCTGCCCCGCCAACTCGACGAAGCGGGTGACGATCTCAAACTCCTTCGCCTTCCAGGTCAGATAAAACGGGTCGATTGGGATGCAGTGGCCGCCGATGCCCGGCCCCGGATAGAACGGCATAAAACCGAATGGCTTGGTCTTGGCGGCGTCGATCACCTCCCACACATCAATGCCCATACGGGCGAACACCAGCTTCAGCTCGTTGACCAAAGCGATGTTGACGGCGCGAAACACATTCTCGGTGATCTTCACCGCCTCCGCCGTCGACGCGGTGGAGACCGGCACCACCATGTCGGCGAATAGCTCATACAGCGCCTGAGCGGCGGCCAAGCTGGCGGCGTCATCAGCCCCGACCACCTTGGGAATCGTCGCTGTCGTGAAGCTCTCATTGCCCGGATCTTCACGCTCAGGCGAAAAGGCGAGCATAAAATCCTCGCCCGCCTTCAGCCCGCTCTGCTCCAGGATCGGCTTCACCACCTCCTCGGTGGTGCCGGGGTAGGTGGTGCTTTCCAACACGATCAACTGGCCTGGCCGCAACACCTCCCGGATCGCCTGCATGGTGCTCTCGACGAAGCTGAGATTGGGGGTAAAATGCTTCGTTAGCGGCGTCGGCACACAAACCAAAATCGCATCTGGCTCACTCATGCGGGCCATATCCGTGGTGGCGGCGAGTCGCCCGACCGCAAGATGGGGCGCCAAAGTCTCTGGCAAGATATGCTTGATGTAACTTTCACCGCGCTCTAGCGCCTTCGGCTTCTCCGGATCGACGTCAAAGCCCAGCACGGTCACCCCCGCCTCGGCGAACGCGACACACAGCGGCAACCCCACATAGCCAAGGCCGACCACGCCGATGGTCGCCTCTCGCGCGCGAAGCTTGTGAAGGAGCGGCTCTGCAGCGGCGGTCATATGGATCTCCGGCCTGAAACGAGGACAACAGCGCCGCAATCATACGGACCCCCGCTGCTTAAGGCGCAGGCGGGCGTCAATCCAACGGCAAATCGGCGACAACACGCCGCGCGCCAAGGACGCTCAGATGATTGTGATCGAAATAAAGCGCTTGACCGTCGAGCACCCCGTAGCAACGCTCCCCGTCGCAAAGATGCTGAGCCACATCCATAATGTCGACGCCAAGCCCGCCCATGCGATCGCGAACAAAGCGGCTACGCGCTTCGTAATAGTCGCGATCGATCGTGGCCAAGCGCCCTTGCTCCAACTCTCCGCGCTTCAACCACTCCCCAACACCGCGCCCAATCTCCGGCGTCGGCGCCGCCAACACCACCCGTTTGCCAGCCGCCTGGAGCCGAGCGGCGATTTGGGCCACGCCCCGCCAATAGGCGTCTCGTTTCTCCTCCAAGGAGCCTTCTCCGCCTAAGCGATGGGTTTCATTGGGCAATTCAGGGTAAAAATCAGCGTTTTCCCCGAACAGATACCCATTGTGCCGCCACACCAGCATCACAGCGCGGATGCGCTCGGCCTGCTCCAACCACCGCAAACTTTGCTCGTTCCACGTCTCACACCCCTCCATTGTCGACGGAAATCCAATGGCCGGCGGGCAGCTGCTAGCGGTGAGATGGACCAAGCTCTCCCCGCGCCTCTTCAGCCTCTCCGCCAGCGCGTAGGCGATTTCAACACCATGGCTGTCGCCATACACCGCCCAGGTTGGAGGGGCGTTGATCAAGTAGCGACAAGCCTGTTCTGGAGCCAAGGCAAGATCCGGCTGGTCATGACAGGCGTCCCTCATCGGACTGTGTTGGACGCTGGCAAACGCCGCCGCCCGCCCTGGCGCATAGCGCAGATCGGCGAACCCGCCACCAACAAACAACAGGCCGCCAGAGATCAACACCGCTCCGGCCCCAGCCCCTAACCGCTCCGCCCCCCTCCGCAGCGACATCGTCATAGGGTCACGAAACGGCTGCTCCACCCATCGCCAAGTGGCCCAAGCCAGCAGAAAGGTTAAGGCGGTCGCCACGGCCATCAGCCCTGGAGAGGGCGGCTCAAACAGCGCCAAACGAGTGAAGGCGAATACCGGTTGATGCCAAAGATAGGCGCTATAGCTGATCAACCCGATCCCCACCAACGGCGACCACGACAGCAGCCAATGGACGCTCCCACCTGGGCGTGCGAACAGCAGCAGCAGCGCCGTCCCGCCAACCACGCCCAGCGCCGCAACGCCGGGCACAGCCGCCTGGGGCGACATCAGCGCTAAACTCGCAACAATGCCCACCGCCCCCAAAGCCGCCAACCCATGGGCGACGCGCTCTGGCGCCGACAGCCAAGACGCCCCTCGATGCGTCCAAGCCGCCGCTGCAGCACCGGCCACCAGTTCCCAGGCTCGAGCATGAAGCAGATAGAACGCCGCATCAGGCGTCGACCGCGCCCACATCTCAGCCGCAACCAATCCCAAGATGCAAAACAGCGTCAAAACCACTGGGATCCAGTGTCGCCGCCAGCGCCAAAACCCTAATATAATCAGCGGGAATAGCAGATAAAACTGCTCCTCCACCGCCAAGCTCCAGGTGTGCAGCAGCGCGATTTGATCCGCGTCCGGCGAGAAATAGCCACTCTCCCGCCAAAACAGGAAATTGGTGGCGAACACCGTCAACGCCGCCAAACTCAGTCCAAACGCCGCCAACTGATCCGGCGTCATCAGCACCCAGGCGAACGGCAAACAGGCCAACACCACGACCAACAGGGCCGGTAAAATCCGCCGCGCCCGGCGCTCATAGAACCGCGCAAGGCTGAAGCGGCCCTCAGTCATCTCGCGGAGCAGGATCGAGGTAATCAGATACCCGCTGATCACAAAGAACACGTCGACGCCCAGAAACCCGCCAGGCAACGGCGCTCCGGCGTGATCAGCAATCACCGCCCCAACCGCCACCGCACGCAGCCCATCTATCTCTGGCCGATACTTCAATGCCTCGCCTTCCAACCATTCCAGGAATAGATCTCAACAGGCATAGAAACTCAGGTCAGAAACGCCACGTAAACCGCGACGCCTTAAGCCATATCACGACATCCGAGGCGCTCTGGGCGCAGAATTTTGCCTCTTCCCCTCTCTTCTCCGATCATCGAAAACAGGCCGAGACAGCCAAGGGGCCTAACGTGAAACTACTGGTAACTGGCGGCGCCGGTTTCATCGGCTCGGCGGTGGTCCGGCGTCTGATCCGGCAGACGCCGCACTCCGTGATCAATCTCGACAAACTCACCTATGCCGCCTCGCCCGAGGCGTTGGAGGTTTGCGCCGCCTCCGATCGCTACGCTTTCGAACGGATAGACGTCACCGACGCCGCCGCCTTGGCCGAGATGTTCAGTCGCCAACGCCCCGATGGCGTGCTGCATCTGGCGGCGGAAAGCCATGTCGACCGATCAATCGACGCCCCTGAAACTTTCATTCAAACCAATATCTTAGGAACATATCACCTGCTCCAAGCCGCACGCGGCTACTATGAGCGCCTCACCGGCGAGGCCCGCGCCGCATTCCGCTTTCACCATGTCTCCACGGATGAGGTGTTCGGCGCCCTCGGCCCCGGCGGCGCCGCCTTCCATGAGGTCAGCCCCTACCGCCCCAACTCCCCCTACTCCGCCGCTAAAGCTGCGTCAGACCATCTGGTACGGGCCTGGGGAGCGACCTATGGCCTGCCGGTGGTGACCTCGAACTGCTCCAACAGCTACGGCCCCTGGCAATATCCGGAAAAGCTGATCCCGGTGCTGATCCTGAACGCCGCCCAGGGCCTCCCGTTGCCGATCTATGGCAAGGGCGACAACATCAGAGACTGGCTCTATGTCGAGGATCATGCCGAAGCGTTAATCACCATCTCAGAGAGTGGCCGCATCGGCGAAACTTACGCGGTCAGCGGCGGCGCCGAATGCACTAACCTGCAAGTCGCTGAAGCGGTCTGCCGTGAAATGGATGCGCTCCACCCCGAAAACGCCCCACATAACCGGTTGATACAATTCGTAGAAGACCGCCCTGGCCATGATTTCCGCTATGCGCTCAACAGCGGCAAGATCCAACGTGAGCTGGGCTGGCGCCCCCGCCGAACCTTTGATCAAGGCCTGTCAGAAACCGTGCGTTGGTATCTCGACAATCAGGACTGGGGCCGCCGCCGCGTCGCAGCCCCCGGCGACCGCCTGGGCCTACATACTCCCCCAAATCTATGACCAGACCAACCGCTCGCACACAAAATCCGGCGCCACCTCGCCGCCTTCAACCGCACCCTGCACCCCGCCGCTGATCCATAGCGTCCGGCAGCCGCAACCCGCCGCGCCAGCGATGTCATGCTCCAGGCTGTCACCGATCATCAACACCCGCTCTGGCCGTGCCCCGAGGCGCTCAAGCCCCGCCTCGAACATCGCCGCCCCAGGCTTGCCCACCAGCTCAACCTCCCCGCCAAGCTGTTGATAAACCTTGGCTATCGCACCTGCGCCAAAGGCCGTCCCGCCCTCGACGTACATGATCAGGTCCGGATTAGAGCAAATCCCCACCGCCCCTTGGGCCGCATAGGGCGCGAGCTGCTCGCGATATTGATCTAGCCCAACCCGTTCCGGCTCAGCCCCCGCGATCAGCACCAGCGCCGCCGGCTCGCCCAAAGCCACAGCGCACAGCGGCAGCTCCGCCAACATCCCCCCATCACCGCCCCGCGAAATCACGGCCACAGCATCACCGTCCGACAGCGCCCCGGAGGCCAACATTCCGGCCAACCGCTCTCGGGCCAGCTCGCCGGAACTGACCAGACCTCGGAATAAATCAGCGGGAAACCCTATATTTTCCAATCTCTTAGAATTAAAATCCGCCCGTTTACCGGAATTGGTCACCGCCACGATCGGCAGACCCCGCGCCCGTACCTCCAACAAGCACGCCAGCGCCCCGGGAAACGGCGCCCGGCCATCATGCAGCACCCCATATTGGTCGATGAGCAGACCCTCGATCTGATCAATAATCTCCGCGATCCCCGAGATCCGCACCGTCACCGGGCCGCCCCCAAATGTGGCAACGCCAAACGCGCGACCCCGATCGCCGCCGCATCCGACTCCGCCGCCGCCATCTCGGCGCCAATGATCCGGCTGCGCAGCGCTGACCACACCATATTCGCGGCCCCACCACCCACCGTCCGCAACATCTTGAGTTTTGGCGCACCCAATTCGGCCAACCGCCGATAGCCCAGCGCCTCGATCCGCCCGATCCCCTCCAGCATGCCATGCAGAAATTGCGCATCTTCTCGGGGGCGCGGCGCGAGGCGCGGCGCATGATCAGGATCATTAATCGGAAACCGCTCGCCCCGCCGCGACAGCGGGTAGAAATCGCAGCCACTATCAGCGTCTGGGTTGATCCGACTTGACAGAGTGTCAATCTCCTCCGGCGCAAAATATTCCGCCAAAACCCCGCCGCCACTGTTCGACGCGCCGCCCGCAAGCCACATATCGCCGATCCGGTGGCTGTAGACCCCATATTCAGGGGCAAACACTGGGCGGTCAGACAGCAGCTTAATCGTCAGCGTCGTCCCCAAAGCCGTCACTCCCTCGCCCGGCGCCGATGCGCCAGTGGCGAGGAAAGACGCGCACCCATCAGTGACTCCCGCCACCAAAACCGAGTCCTTAGACGCCCCCGACAGTGACTCCCCGCCACCATTCAGCGCCATCACCACCGCCCCGCAGGGCGCCACCTCTGGCAGCACCTCCAGCCGCAGCGGCGTCTGACTTAACCATTCCGGCCAACGCCGCGCCACCGGGTCGTAGCCGGTCTTCAGCGCATTGCTCTCATCCGAGCCCACCGGCCGCCCCGCCAGAAGTGACGCAATCCAATCCGCCTGATGCGCGATGCGCACCGCGCCCGGACGATCCTGCAACACGATCGCCCGCGCCAGGGCTGATGCGGCGCCATGGGCCGCGCTCTCCCTCGGCGCCACCTTGGCGATCGCCTCTGGAATCTCTGGGTCCTCAACGGCGTCGTTGTACATCAGCGCCCCGCCGATCGGGGCGTCGTCATCGCCAAGGGCGAGCACGGTGCCGGAGGTCGCATCGACCGAAACGGCCCCAACCCGCCCCAAATCCACCGTCGCGCCCAGCCGCTCCAGCGCCGCCGCCAGGGCCTGCGCCCACACCCCCGGGTCGCGATGATCCGGCCCAAACTCCGACATGCCAGCCGCGCCAGACCCCTGGGGCGTCCCTGAGGCGTCGATCACCGCCGCGCGCACGCCCGAGGTGCCAACATCGATCCCCAACGCAAGCTTATCCATGCTCCCCTTTCCGTTAAGACGCCCCCGCCGACCGCGCCGCTTCAAGCGCTTGGCGATATTTCTCCGCATCCCAATCCAGCAGCTCGGCCTCCTGCGCATCGCTCAGGCGGTTAAGCGCCGCCCCCGGCTCGATCCGCGCCGCCACATCGCCCAGCGCCCGCGCCAACGCCAGCCCCGCCTCACGGCAAGCTGACAGGACGAGCTCATCGCGTTGTCGTAGCCCCGCCTTGCTCAACGCCAGACGTCCCAGCCGGTCGTCGACGAAGGGGTCGGCGCCCGCCAAGTAAATCGCCAGCTGC
>JAHQVS010000117.1 GCA_019634215.1 Paracoccaceae bacterium
CCGCGCCGCACGGGAGGGAAAGCGCGTCTCGACATAAGATTGCCGAGTAGCCAGATCACGTTGATCTCATTGGCCTGCATTCGCGTGCCAAAACATCATCATGGCCACGGCGCGATGACTTCATCTTCGGTCATCATAGCGCCGACGACCGCCTCAGCTACCGCGCGGGCGAGGACGTCATCGCCGACTTTTCGACGAAGACTCATTCCTGTTCTGTCCAGCCGGTTAAATGGCGGCTTAAGCGGCGTGTTTCTCACGGAGCGCGCCGTTTTTCATTCACCAAACATGCCGCCGCCGCCCTTTTGAAATCCCTGAAAGCTGATTAGGTTGCCGGCGACAGGAGACGTAAATGCCGACCCATTCAGAAAAACGGCGCGTGCCGTATACGCCGGATCAAATGTATCAGTTGGTCGCCGACATTGAGCGTTATCCGGAGTTTTTGCCCTGGACCAGCGCCTGTCGTGTGCGCTCGCGGTCGCCCTTGCCAGAGGGCGGCGGCGAGGTGGTGGAGGCGGATCTGGTGATCTCTTTCAAGGTGTTTCGGGAGCGTTTCGGCTCCCGCATCACCTTGCGGCCCGAGGCGCGGACCATTGATGTCGAATATCTGGATGGGCCGTTCAAATATTTGAAAAACCATTGGTATTTCAGTGAAAATGAGGATGGATCAGCCACCGTCGACTTCTTCGTCGATTTCGAGTTCAAGAACATATTGCTGCAACGGCTGATTGGTTTGGTGTTCAACGAGGCGATGCAGCGGGTGGTTCGGGCGTTTGAGCGTCGGGCGGAGGCGCTTTACGGACGCGGCGATCCGGCCATGGTGTGACCTTGGGGGGCGGCTTGTTTGTATTCTATCGCTCTATGGTTATCGCGATTTGAACTAGTTTTCCCACACAGGTTGCACGATGCTGGATTGTGCATCATTTCACGTTTGCGCACTCCACCGCTGCGTCCACGAGGCCCCGAACGCTTTCACGGCGGTCCAAGCGCTTCCAAATAACGCTGGTTTCAAGAAATTCGCTCTCCTCTTTGCTCTGGCGCGCGCCAGAGAGATGTGGATGAGGAAAGTCTATTGGCGCCGCGAAGGCGCCATAGCCCGCCGCTGACAGCGTGATTGCTCCAAGGATGGTGTCGGCTTCCACCTCCGCGAGGTCCGTTTTTTCTTCACGGCGCCCTAAAGCGCCCATCAATACCGGCGCGTCGACACGCGGGTAACGGATCAGCGGTTGATCGCTGTCCGTCTCGAACCGCAAAAACGGAATCTCGCAGAGCACGCGCTCATTGAGGGCGCCGGAATGAAGCGGCGGATGGGCGAACGCTACGTCGAGTTCGCCGCGTTCCAGCGCCGCCTCCAAACTGGCCGTTGTGCTTTCGACCAGTTTTATTCGCGTGCTGCTATGTTGCTCGCGGAAACGACTCAGGGCCAGGGCAACGATTTGGTAAGCGGCAATCTGCGTCATACCGATGCGGAGCAACCAGCCTCGCCCAGCCGCGACGCCGCGCGTGGCGTTTGACGTCTCGTCAGCGGCGTCCAGAATCCGTCGCGCCCCCTCCATAAAGACCAGCCCGGCCTCCGTCGCGGTTGCTCCGCCGCGTCCTCGATCGAACAAACGCACACCTAGCGTATCCTCGACTCGCCTTAGGCGGGCTGTCAGAGCCGGTTGCGTCACGCCGAGACGACGCGCGGCACGCCCGAAATGGCGCTCTTCCCCGAGAGCGAGAGCGGCTTGGTAATCAGCTAGGGCCAGGCTCATGCAGCGGCACTCCTTCGATAAGCATCCTTTATCAAACATATCATTGAGGTGTTTTGAAGTTATCGAACTGAAACGCCAGATTTGCGACGCGACCACAACTGAAGGAGAAGAAAATTGAACCTCCGTATCGCATTTCTGAGCGTGGTGACCGTTTTTGCCGCAGAGGCGGCCAAGGCCGATCCGTGGGACCGCTATGGCGAGATGAACTTTGAGGGCCGCTACATCATTGCTGCCTCAGACGCGGATATGGTCGCTTCGGCCTATGTCGACGGCGATCTGGGGCCGAGAGAGGGAAGTGACCGTTTGTCCGTCATCGAATTAGGCGGCGACCCGAGAGACTGGCGCGCCGCGTCTATCGAAGTGTCGAACTCTGTTGCCGGCCCACCGGCTGTAATCGATGTGACCGCCGATGGGCGGTACGCGGTGGTCATCGAGACCTGGACACCGCGCCCCGAAGGCGATGGTCCACACCGCTTCAGCGACTTGGGGCAGGGCAGCAAGATTTCAGTCGTCGACTTAACCGAGCCGTCGGCGCCGGCCGTGACTCAAACTGTTGAGACGCCAGAGCGGCCGGACGCAGTGCGGATCTCCCCGTCAGGGGATTTGGTCGCAGTGACGTTCCATCCGCGCGGTGGCGGCGCCGAGACACCACTGGCGATCTACCGCTTCGAGGGGGGGCAGCTTGGCGAAGTAGTTACGCCGCCGATCCCAGAGTGGAACGCCGCCGACGATCGCTTGATCGATATCGATTGGCATCCAACTGAGCCAGTGCTCGCTATGATCAACGAAACCGGCGCCAATCTCCGCTTTGCACTTGTCAGCGACGATCTTTCCGTCGAGGTTTTAGGCAACATCGTTGACGTCGAGCGTGCGCCGTTTCGTGTCGAGTTTACGCCGGACGGACGTCATGTTGTCGTAAACGGGCTATACTGGGGCCCGGATATCGCAGGCCGTTGGATCGAAGCGCCGCGCGGTTCAGTCCTAACAGTGCGCATGAATGCTCATGCTGACGGCGACAAGGTTCGCCACGCACTGGTCAGCCGGGTGGCGACCGGGGTTTCGCCGGAAGGACTGGCGGTCAGCCCCAACGGTCGTTGGGTAGCGACAATGAATCTTGAGCGCAGTTATTTGCCCTATGACGACGATCGGATCACATGGTTCAGTTCTATCACGCTGGCGGCGCTCGACCAGGAGACGGGTAGTCTACGGCATGTCGGGGACTTCAATTATGACGGAATACTTCCGGAAGCGGCGGTATTCGACAACAGTGGATCGTATCTGGCGGTTGTGAATTTTGACCATTTCAACGATCGCCGCGCGGGAGGGGCCGTCGATTTTTGGCGGATCGATTCCGACCCTTTGGCGCCTGACAATGTTCAACTGGTGCGGACCGAGCATTCGGTGCCGGTCGCTAGAGGGGCGCATTCCGTTGTGATTGCACGCTAAAGCCACGTCTACCTGCTTGAAGCGTGCTCAGAATCAAAATGTTCGCTGGTGAGAGACCGGCGAACATGCCGTAAAACCAGGGCCCTGATCAACCGAAATGGCTTCTTGCGCCGCTTCCGATTTATGAGAAGCGTAAACCTTGGCGAAGCTTATCGATGTGGGCGCGCCGAGTCTGAATTCTAGCCAACATTGGAGTGCTACCTGAAGAAGGCTATGGCCGTCACTCAAGGTCTCGCGCCACCCGAAAGCCGATGACATTAGAGCGGTGGAGGCGATCCAGTTTCGCCCGATTGGCTAAGCGCAGCAAGGCGGCGGTGTCATACCAGGAGCCGCCTCGGATGGCGGCGCGCGTGCAATCTCCGCGTTTCCGCGCCGCCCCTTTTTCGGTTTCCGGGCTATGGGAGTCGTTCCAGCAATCCTGCGTCCATTCCCAGACATTGCCGTGGATGTCGTACAAGCCCCATTTGTTCGGTGGGAATACGCCGATTGGCAGAGTGCGGCGCCTGAAGCGGCCGACGGGGGCGCCGTTGAATGGCGCCTCGGCGTTGAAGTTAGCCTGCCGATCCGTCAACTGCCCGCCTGTGTTAAAGAGGGTGGCGGCGCCGGCGCGTGCGGCGTATTCCCATTCCGCTTCACTCGGTAGTCGGTAACCACCATCGGGGACTTGCTGATTGAGCCATTTAACATAGGCTTGGGCGTCTTCCCAGGAAACGCAAACCACTGGCTCCCAGTCGATTTGATCGAATTCCGGTTGCCGCCAAGAGCGGTTGGAGCGGGTCTCAAAGCCGCCTCCCATCTCTGTGCGGCAGGCGGCGCCAGAGTCATAGCCAGTGGCGGCGACGAAGGTGGCGAATTGCTTGCGGGTGATTTCTGCGGCGCCGATGGCGAAGCTCTTGAGCCGCACCTCGTGTTGTGGCCCTTCATTTACCTGTCGGCCCTGCTCGGTGGCGGGTGAGCCGACGGTGAAGCGGCCACTGGGTAGTACGATCATGATGGGGCAGGCGGGGCAGTCTTGAAATCTCGCCAGCGCGGGCATCGAGGGATCGTAGACGCCGGTGGTCGCTGGCGGTGGGGCTTCGCTCTCTGGCGGCGGCGCGATGTAAGCAAGCTTAGCGCTAGACGCTGACATATCGCCAAACCGGGCCGTTGGCATTTGCGTTGCTCCGGCGTACTTGCTGGTGGCGGCGTCCAAACTGATGAACAGCTCCCGCACATCCTGGGTGGCGTCGTCGGCGAGCGCTTCGGTCAGCGCCCAGGTATAGGGGGAAAACTCTGTGTCGCTGTCGACCGCCATGCTTTCAGGCGCAGTCGCGAACGCCACCACTTGGCGCGCTTGTGGCGGCACCGGCTTGAAGCCGAGCGGATCTCGTCGGCGGAAGATTGGAAAATCATTCCGCCTGGCGGCGTCGATGATCACGACAGAAATGTCGCTGGCTCGGCTGGCGTTGATCACGGCGGCGTTCAGCTCCACCGCCTCACGCCGGGCGTCGGTTTCTCGCATTAGCACGGCGTCGACCGGGATCAGGTAGTTTTCCTCCGCGATCTCCAGCCCGTGGCCAGAATAGTAGAACAGCGCCTTCTCGGCGTCGCGCGCTTGTTGGCCGAAGTCGCGCAAGGCGCTGCGCATCTCTGTCGAGGTGGCGTCCCTCACAACAGTCACGTCATAACCGAGAACCACGAGGAGTTTTTCCAGCGCGGCGACGTCATTGCTTGGAGCTGTGAGCGGCGGGGTGTTCTCATAGACGGCGTTGCCGATCAACAGGGCGACCGCGCCGTCGGCGCTGGCGGGCGCTGGCGTCAGTAAGAGGGCTGCTGCGGCCCATGTCGCTGCAAGCCATCGGGAGGGCGATAGGACGCCGCCTGACGGCCTGGCGAGGCGCTGCGAGGCATGTCGGCTCCTCTGCGACGCAAGCCGTTGGGAGCGGGGCTTCTGTGGACGGGCTTTCCGGCGTGAGAAGAGGCGCATGGTCGGTCTCTTGGTCGGTCGCGGCGTCAGGAGGTCAGCGCGTGGGTGTAGGCGAGGATGCGCTCACAGGCCTCCGTGAGCTGCTGGTCCGGGGCGGTCAGGCTCAGTCGGATCAAGGACCGTGCGCTGTCCCCGAACGAAGCGCCAGGCATGGCGGACACCCCATGATCGAGCAGGCCCCAGGCGAACGCCTCGCCATCCAGCCCGGTGGCGGAGATGTCGATCATGATGAACATGCCGGCTTGAGGCGGATGTGGCTTCAATACACGGGAGGCGCCCAGTAGCTCCGCCACCAATTCGGCGCGGCGGCCATAGGCCTCGCGCATTTCCTTTGCGACGGCTGAGGGGGACGAGAGGGCGGCGGTGGTCATGTCGGCGATGAAGGGTTGGTTGCCGAACAACATGGCTTCGGCGATGGGCAGCAGGCGCTTGCAGAACTCTTCCGGCCCCACCAGCCAGCCGCTGCGGAAACCGGGCGCGGCGTGGGATTTGGAAATCGAGGAGGCCACCACGACGCGCTCGGCGATGGCGGGATCGTCGAATGGAGAGACGAAGGCGGGCGCGCTGGGGCGGTCGTAAATCAACTCCGCGTAGACTTCGTCCGACACAATCCAGAGATCATGCGCCTGCGCCACTTCGCCGATTTCGGCAATATCGCGCGGGGTCAACACCGCGCCGGTGGGGTTATGCGGGGTGTTGAGCACCACCACCCGCGAGGCCGAAGTGACCGCCGCCTCCAGGTCTTGGGCCGACAGGCGGTAGCCGCGCTCAGCGCTCAGTGGCACCGAGACGCGCCGCGCGCCGCTCGCCGCGATCACGCCGTCATAAGTGGCGTAATAGGGATCGCCAACCAGCACCTCGTCACCAGCTTCGGTGAGGGTAAGCAGGGCGGCGAACAGCGCTGTTTGGGTGCCAGGAACCGCGACCACGTTTTGCGGCGTGATCCCGGGGCGCCGGCGATCGTAACGCGCAGCGATCGCCGTCAGCAGCCCGTCCTCGCCACGTCCCTCGGAATAGCGCGTCCGCCCCGACCGCATCGCCTCGGCGCATATTTCGATCAGCGCCGGATCAGGTGGTTGATCTGGCTCGCCGATCGTCAGCTCGATCATCGGCCGCCCCTCGGCGGCGAGCGCGCGGCCTTGAACATGAACCGCCCATTTCGCCCCGCCGGTGTCGGCCAATCGGTTCGTGATGGAGGCGTAACGCATGCAGGGTCCTTACGATAACAAGGCCGGTGAAACGCGTGTCAGCGGCTCTCTTCAACATTAGCACATTCGATGAAGCCGATCCGCCTTCGTCGCGCAAGAGAGCGCCCCTAATTCGGCAAGATCCTTGTTGCTACGTTGAGGGGGAGGCGCCGAAATCAACTTTACGTAGGGTTAAAGTTGGGAATCGACAGTTTGCCGGGTGATCGGGTTTGGCGCATCGCCGCGCCTCTGCCGCTCTCTACAGCTTTTTGCTATCTCATGCGATCGGAAACTCACTGGAGCCGCTAGCATTTAAGTTGTTTTCGGGTGGTTTTCTGTCGGAAACCCATCTAAAGCCGCTCCTGCAGCGTCCAGGGTGGATACGGAAAACTGCGTATTTATGGGTGTAGTTAAAAAACTCAGGCGACACGCCGGTTATTGTTGTGAATAAATTTGCGCAGGCCCTCAATCGGCATTGGCTTCGAGAAGTAGTAGCCTTGCATTTTGTCGCAGCCGATCTGCTCCAGCATCAGAGCCTGCTGTTCGGTCTCCACCCCTTCGGCAGTCACGGTGATTTCCAGGGCTTTGCCGATTTCCACGATTGAAGAGACCAACCTCTCCGCCTTAGGGTCTTGTCCCAAGGGGCGAATGATGCTGCGGTCCACTTTCAACCCATCCGGTTTGAGATCCAGAATGCTGGTGATGGAGGCGCGATAGGAGCCGAAATCGTCAATGTCGATTTCGCAGCCGAGCCCCTTCAAAATATCAATGGAATCGATGAAGCGCTCGCCTAGCTCCTCAATCGAGATCGACTCAAGGATTTCAAAGGCGATCCGTTGACGCTTACGGCTCAAACTTTGCTTAACCGATTGTAAAAAGCCGCTGTCGATCACACGCGCGCCGCTGACATTGAAGGCGAGGCGGGGCAGTTCTATCGCTTCATTTTCCAACTGCTCGGTTTCATCGAGCACTCGCTGGAATATTTCCGCGTCGAGATCCGCTTCCCGGCCGAGCTGCCGCACCACTGTGAGGAATTTGTCAGGCGCCAACAGGCCCAATTCGGGATGGCGCCAGCGGGCCAGGGCCTCCACGCCAGCCAGAGCGCGCGTGCCTGCATCATGTTGGGTCTGGTAGAATGGGACGATTTCGCGTTGCTCCAAGGCGGTGACGAAATCCTCGCTCAAGCGGCGCTCCCGCTCCAGGCGGTTTTGCAATCGTGGCGTGAACAGTTGGACGGCCCCGCGGCCAGCCGCTTTGACTTCGTATAGGGCGGCGTCGGCGTTGCGGAGCAATTCGCTGGCGGTGGTGGTGTCGGCGTCGCTAAACGCGACCCCCAAGCTGGCGCCGTAATAGCAGAGCTTGCCATTGTAGTGGACGGGTTTGAGCACTTCCTTGAGCAGGCGCTCACCCAACGAATGAGCGTCCTCTAGGCTCGTTCCCGGTTGGCAGAGGATCACAAACTCATCGCCGCCAACGCGCGCCGCCAGGTCCCCCTCGCGGGTGTTGGCTTCCAGAATCTTGGCGACACCTTGCAGTACGAAGTCGCCGGCGGCGTGGCCAAATATGTCGTTGACCTGCTTAAAATGGTCCAGGTCCATCTTGATCGCCCCAACCGGCCCCTGCGCCATCTGGCGTGACAATTCCTGGTCAAGGTATCGGCGATTGGCGAGGTTGGTCAGTGGGTCATGTAGAGATTTATGCCGAATCTGAGCATTTGCGCGCCGAAGTTCATCAGCTTGCGCGGCTTGTTTCTGATGACCACGAATGAAGGGAGTCACGTCATTTCGAATAATGACATAATCACCTGTTTTAGTATGGCTTAACTTGACTGCGACATGGAGATCGCCGATTTGTTCTATCCGGGCGTTGTCCAAATTGGTGTCGATATTGGCCATATGCTCGCGGATAAACTCACCAGTGTCGATAATGTCGATTTTGGAGCGTATGCCCGCCATCACACTAGTTGAGATCACCTCTTGGATGGTCATGCCAACCTGTATTTCAGCTTTTCCGCCGTTGACCAGCTTAGGGTAGAGCTTGTTCCAGGCCAGAAGGCGCTTGTCTGAATCATATAGCGCAAAGCCGTCGGTCGTGGCCTCAATCGCCGCTGCAAATCGTGAGTTTGCTGTTGAAAGTTCTTGATTTTGCACGGCTTGCCGCTTCAACAACCGTAACAGATTCCACATCAATAATAGCATTACGATGAATAGAATGGTGCTGGTGATCGCTGTTCCCGCAGTCACCACGGCAGCGACTTTGATTTCGATGTCATTGACGTAAGGATGAAACTCTAGGCTCTCGCGGTGCATTTCACGCAACAGACGCCGCGCGTCCTGCGCCATGCCGAATACTTCCAGCGCCTCGATATCGATGGCCGCAGGGTAGTGCTTGATGCGATCCAGAATAATCAGCGCGTGGCCGGCGATGGCGATATTGCTGCGGCAGATGCTGAGGGCCGGGGCGGCGCCCGCCGCCTCGAACATCTGGGTTTCAAACGTCGTGAGGTTGTTTGTGCACCAGAATGCTTGTTTGCGCGCAGTGCGAATGTGCGCTTGCGCTTGTTCGATAACCTCTCGATCGGTCGAGAAAGAAAGGCCTAATTTTTCAATCGCCTGATTGGTCTGGCTCAGGTGAATAAAATTACGTTGCCGATATTCACTGCTTAATTGCAGGTAATGGTAGCCAACAAACGAAACTGCTGTCGACATTGCAAGAATAGAGATAAGAATGCACGCCATGATCAGTGGCTGCATACTGGATGAGCTATCTTGGTGCAGATTTTCCAGCTTCATGTATTGGTAGTAACATGAAGCTGATAAAGACTAGTTTACGAGTGGAGATAGCGTGGACGGCTTAAGCCGGGTTTTCGCTCACCTGACAACGCGCCGCTGACAGCCATTCCGGGGCGATCTCCACCCCCCAGCCCGGTGCGTCCGGGATGGTGGCTTTTCCGTCTGAGATCGCGAACGGATCGCCCTGGAACAGCCCCTCTTGCCAAGGGTAATAATCCTCGCCCTCGATGGAAAACTCCAAATATTTCCCTGGGTTGGAGATCGCGCCGAGCAGATGCATGGTGCAGATCGTCACCAGGGAGAGATTGGCGCAATGCGGGGTGCAAGGCAGACCCGCCGCCGCCGCCATTTCGGCGACTTTCAGGGTGCGGGAGAGGCCGCCCATATACATCACATCCGGTTGGACGATGTTGACCGCGCGCATCTCGATCATCCGCGCCCAGGTCGCCAAATCCCAATCCTGCTCGCCGCCGGTGACGTCGATGCTGAGCGCGTCGGTCACCTGTTTGGTCTGCTCTAGCTTCCAATATGGGCAGGGCTCCTCGAAATGAGCCACGCCCTCGGCTTCAAGCATCCGGCCGACCTCGATCGCGCGAACGGGCGAGAAGCCGCTGTTGCCGTCGACCAGCTTGGCGGTTTCGTCGCCTAAGGCGCGGGCGACGGTGGGGATCACGGCCTCGGTCCGGCCTGGCCATTCGTCGACGTCGCGCCCGCATTCAGCCCCGACCCGCCATTTGAAGGCGGTGAAGCCGTCCCGGTCACGCAGGCGGAGAAAGCGGTCGGCTTCGTCCTCGGGGGTGATGTCGCGCTTCATGGAGGAGGCGTAGGCGCGGAGCGGGCCGGGGGCGCCGCCGAGCAGCTCCACCACCGGTTTGCCGAGCGCCTTTCCGCGCAGATCCCACAGTGCGGTGTCGAGACCTGCCAGGGCGCGGCAACGGTAGCTGCCGGGAAACTTATGCTCGCGCTCTTCGATCCGCTCGACCAGGGCGAGGATATGGGCGGGATCATCGTCCAAAGCGATCTCGCCCAGCGCCCAAGGGGCGACCTGACGGTGGAAGATCTGCGCGGTGATGTCGGCGTTGTAAGTTGAGGTTTGGCCCCAGCCGATCTCTCCGGCGTCTGATGTGACGCGGACGAAGCAGACGAATTCGTTGGTGAAGGTTTCTAATTTCTGGATGCGGCTCATCAGGCCCCTCGCGTCACCGAAGTTGTTCGGGTCCCGCGTCCCACTCCAGCGCGCCATTGTCCACCCCTGAGGCGCTGAGGGCCGCCTTCAGCACTTCCCGTGTCAACAGGCCGGATTGGGTGTCGAGATGGCCGACGACCGAAGCCGCGGCCGCCAGTTCGACCCCGTCCGCGTTGTGCTGCAAGTCTTTGCCCGGCACCAGGCCCGCGTTCAACAAGACAGTCAAATCCACGGAATACAGCAATGAGAAACTACAAGATCGCCGCCATTCCTGCCGATGGCATTGGGCCAGAAGTTATTGCAGCCGGTTTGCAGG
>JAHQVS010000118.1 GCA_019634215.1 Paracoccaceae bacterium
CCACCGGCATCGACGCGGAAAGTTTCCGCGATCGCGCGCCTGCTCGCGCGCCGAGGGTCGAGGCCGCACCCGCGCCAAGGACGGCGCGCGAGGTTGAGCCGTTCGCACCCCCTGCGAGCTCTTCCTCGCCGGCCCCGTCCGCTTCAGAGCCTGTGAGCGGGCCGGCGCCCGTTACTCGAGGTGGGCCATCGGCGCCCCAAGCCAGCAGCTACCCCGCGCCTGTAACGAGCATCGGCGGATCGGCTGCCGCAGCGCTGTCCGAACCGGCTCCTGTTGCTTCTGCGGCTCCAGCGCAACCTGCGAACTTGTTCGCCCAAGCGCAGGCTCCCGCATTTCCCGCTCCTCTTGCCTCTGCGCCCCACGCTGCTGAACCGGCGCGACCTTCGCGCGTCCGGACCCCTGCTGCGAAATTCGTCGATCCGATCGCAGATCAGGAGCTGTCGACTCACGATCTGTCCTCCATGAGCGCTTCTCAGGGGGGCGGCGGTGATGGGTTTGCTGAGCGAGGTTTTGGCGACGCTGACGAATTCGAGTCTCCCCGCGGCCTCAGAGACCCCGCCGTCGCCCCCGCAGAGCCCCTGCGCGTTCAGGAAACTGTGCGGGATTTCGGCGCCTCGCAGCGGGATCTGGTGCAGAAGATGACCCGAAACGGCGTGCATTACGATGTCGCCGCCACTGCGGAGCCGGTGCGGGCGCAGGAGGATTTTCGGGTCCAGATCCCATCTTTTTTGCGTCGCCAAGCGAACTAGCGCGAACGGGTCTGCTTGGCTTAAGCGGACCATCAGGGCCGCCCTCCCATCCGAGAGCCCTGTCTCTGGCGGTAATCAATGCAGATTTCGGTGATCATCTTGACGCAAGCTGATCATCGTCATCGCTGGATTTTTCCAAGAACTGTGTCTGTTAAAGCGAGAACGCTGCTATTTCAGATGCGTCAACGGCCTGAAAATTGCTTTTCCCCTGGCGTCGAGGGAGCTTTGTTTGCTGTCGATGTATTCGAGTAACGAAATTGATGCTTTGTCGCCACGAAGTATTAACCATGAGTTCAAGTATTTTTCAAAAGATTTCAGGCTATTAATCTGTTGCAAACAGTAACATAGAGTGAATTGGCGCAAACCCTCGCCGCTGCTATTAGCCCTTTTCGGGGATTAACGCGTGGGGTGTGCAAGATGCAGACGACAGTTCGTAAGTCGGCCAAGTTTGAAGGTGTGGGTGTTCACAGCGGCGCAGCGGCGACCGCTATTGTGCGCCCCGCCGAACCGGGTCATGGGATCGTTTTTAAGCGCGTCGACGTGCTGGACAAACCCAATGAGATCCCCGCCACTTATGATCGTGTTGTCGACACTCGCCTGTGCACCGTGCTCGCCAACGAGGCTGGGATCACCATCTCCACCGTTGAGCATTTGATGGCGGCCCTGTGCGGCTTGGCCATCGACAACGCACTGATCGAGATTGACGGCCCGGAAATCCCGATCATGGACGGCAGTTCTGCGCCATTCGTCAAAGGGCTTACGGCGTCCGGCCTTTCACGCCGTCGTGCGCCGCGCCGGGCAATCCAGATTTTGCGCCGGATTTCAGTGCGTGAGGGCGATAAGCGGGCGTCTCTGGCGCGCGCGCGCCGCTTCGAAATGCGCTTCGATATTAACTTCGACGACGCCGCCATTGGCCGTCAGTCGCGCTCAATGGCCTTGATTAACGGCTGTTTCGTCCACGAGCTGGCCAGCGCCCGCACATTTGGCCGCCTGAGTGAGGTTGAGCAGCTTCGCGCCGCCGGATTGGCGCGCGGCGGTTCTCTGGACAACGCTATTGTGGTTGACGGTGATCGCGTTCTGAACCCAGACGGCCTGCGCTTTAAAGATGAGTTCGTGCGGCATAAAATGTTGGATGCTGTCGGAGATTTATATCTCGCAGGCGCGCCGATCATCGGCGCTTATCGCGGCGTCCGCGCCGGGCACGATATGACTAACAAGCTGCTGCGCGCGCTGTTCGCCAATCCGAGCGCGTGGCGCTGGGTCGACGATGATTTGAGCGTATTGCGCAAGCCTTCCAATCGGTTGGGCGAAGGCGTGGTCCACGCTTAATAACGCCGGGACTGAATTCCCGCTCCAGCCTATTTCAGCCCGCCTTGATCGCAAAGGATCAGCTTTAACCGGCTGGTTCTGACCCTTATTTTGCGAGGGGCCTGCCTCTAGCTCAACGGCCATTGGCTTGTATCAAGCGGCTCGCGGCGCCGCCTCTTCTCAAAGGCTGCTTCAGCTTTGCGCATTGGCCGATAATACGCGGAAAAACAAAGAACTAGAGTGGAAATCTGCCACGGTTAGGTCTTTGCTCTGGCGGCAACGCCGCCGCTGCTCTCAGGCTGATCCGGGGGGAACGACTGGACAACTGGAGTGGTCTGCTGCACAACCATCAACGTTTTGTCGTGCGTTCGCTACCAGCGTCGGCGCCGCATTCACCAGGGTTGTTTTCCGGGTGATGGGGGGCCGTGGCTGCCGCAGAGTTATTGGAACGCGGTTGGCGACGCGCCTCTGAGCCGTGAGGAACGCTCCCTGTGACAACGCCCCATCCGAGACTGTTTGCCACCATGATTTCGCGTGCTTTGTTGCTGCCAGCGATGGTTGTCGCCGGTTTGTCGATGGCCGGCTGCTCCTCTACCGAAGAGGCGGCGAAGACGCCGGACGAACCGCCGGCGGATCAACTCTTCTCCGACGCTGAGCAGGCGCTGGAAGGGGGCGAGCAGAAGAAAGCTGCGAAACTCTATGATGAAGTTGAGCGCTTGTACCCAACCTCGCAGTGGGCCAAGCGCGCCATGATCATGTCAGCTTTTGCTTCATATGAGCATGGAGACTATGAGAAGGCGATTTTGTCTGCTCAACGGTATCTAGATTTTTACCCGTCAGACAAAGATGCGGCTTATGCTCAATATTTGGTCGCCGTGAGCCACTATGACCAGATTGTTGATGTTGGCCGAGATCAAGCCAGAACACGCCAAGCCTTGCAGTCTCTGCGTGAATTAGTGAACCGGTATCCCGAGAGCGAATACGCCCGGGAAGGCCGCCTTAAGCTGGATTTGGCCCTTGATCACTTGGCGGGCAAGGAAATGGAGGTCGGTCGCTATTATCTGAAGCGCGGCAACTACGTCGCTTCGATTGAGCGTTTCCGGGTGGTGGTGGAGAATTTCCAAACCACCAGCCACGTCGAAGAGGCGTTACACCGCTTGGTGGAATCGTATCTGGCGCTGGGAGTGAACCGGGAAGCGCAGGCGGCGGCGGCTGTTTTGGGCAAAAACTTTCCCGGCTCGGCTTGGTATCTCGACAGTTACGCGTTGCTGACGGGGCAGGACCTGCGCCCGGAGGAGAATGACGGATCTTGGATCACCAAGGTTTGGCGGCGCGTGGTGAAGAACGAGTGGCTATGACCGGGTCGTCGTCGCGTCACGATCGGTGAGGCGGGATTATGCTCAGGCGGTTATCGATCCGTAACATCGTGTTGATTGAAGCCCTGGACCTGGAATTTGGTCCAGGGCTCAATGCGTTGACGGGCGAAACGGGCGCCGGAAAATCGATTCTTCTCGACTCATTAGGGTTGGCGCTGGGCGCGCGCGGCGGGTCGGGGCTGACTCGCCTCGGCGCGCCTCAAGGCTCCGCGGCGGCGGTGTTCGAGGTGCATCCACAATCCCGGGTGGCGGTGCGGCTGGCCGCTCACGGCTTCGAGCTGATGGACGGCAATGAGGTGATCCTCCGGCGGACCATCACCGAGGACGGACGCAGCAAGGCGTTCATTAACGATCAACCTGCGAGCGTCGCCGCCCTGCGGGAGGTCGGAGAGGCGGCGGTTGAGATCCACGGCCAGCATGATGATCGCGGCCTGCTTGATTCCGCCGAACACCGCGCCGCCCTCGACGTTTTCGCTGGGAACACCCCGCAAGTGGTTGAAATCCGTGCCGCGCGTGAGACGTGGCGCGAGGCGGCGGACGCTTTAGAGGCCCGCCGGGCCGCCGTTGCGCAGGCGGTGCGGGATCAGGGTTACCTCAACCACGCCGCCGACGAGATCGAGGCCGCCGCCCCTGAAGCGGGCGAAGAGGATCGGCTCGACGCCGAGCGACGGCTGATGAAGCGCGCCGAGCGCTTGGCTGAGGACGTGTCGGCGGCGTCGGAAACTCTGTCCGGCGGCATGGTCGAAAGCGCCCTTATGGATGCGGCTCGGCGCCTGCAACATGCAGCCCCCCAGGCGGAGGGTGTGCTCGACGCCACTTTGGCGGCGGTGGATCGCGCGCTGGCCGAGTTAGGAGAGGCAGGGCTTCGCATCCAGGAGGCGGCGCAGGCGCTGGTGGTCGATCCGGCGCGGTTGGAGCAGGTCGAGGAGCGGTTGTTCGCGCTGCGGGCCTTGGCCCGGAAGCATAATTGCGCCGTGGACGCTCTGCCGGGCTTAGCGGCGGAGTTTCGCGCCCGTCTCGCGGACATCGACGCCGGTTCGGAGGCCCTGGTCGCCCTTGAGCGGGCGGCCGAGCAGGCGGAGACGGAGTATATGCGCCGTGCTGAGGCGCTGCATAAGAGTCGCGCGGCGGCGGCTGGCCGTTTGGATGCAGCGGTGGTGGCGGAATTGGCGCCGCTGAAAATGGAGCGGGCGCGTTTCGTCACTGAGGTCGGACGGTTGGACACCCCCGGGCCAGAGGGCGTCACCAAGGTCGAATTCACCGTCTCCACCAATCCCGGCGCTCAGGCTGGGCCGATCGTGAAAATCGCTTCCGGCGGCGAGCTCTCGCGGTTTCTGCTGGCGTTGAAGGTCGCTTTGACCCAGCGCGCGGTCGACCAGGATCTGCCCGGCGGCGTGGTGCGCCGAGGCGACGCGCCAACCCTGATTTTCGACGAGATTGACCGGGGCGTCGGCGGCGCGACGGCAGATGCCGTCGGAGCGCGGTTGCGGCGGCTGGCGCACGCCGATGTGACCCCGCCGGACACCGGAGCTGGCGGGCAGGTGTTGGTGGTCACCCACTCGCCGCAGGTCGCCGCCCGTGCGGACAGCCATTGGCGTATCGAGAAAAGCGTTGAGGCCGCCTCCGGCGGCGAGGAGCGCGCGGTCACGCATGTCATTCCACTCGACGAAGAGGGCCGTATTGACGAAATCGCGCGTATGATCTCCGGCGAGGTGGTCTCTCTGGCGGCGCGGGTCACGGCGAAAACCCTAATAGACTCCGCCGCTGACGGCGCGCCGCCCTCAGCTGTGGTGGCGGGACGCCCGAAAAAAACGGTCGCGTGATTGTGAGCGACTCATCCCCACGGGTTTGAGGGATGACGTGGTAATACAAGGCGAATTTATTAGATGGGAGCCTTGAGCAACCGCGCTTGATCCGCGCGGCGGCGGGGCGAGGGTGGCGAGCATGCGCGCAGGTGTTAAACTGGACTTTCTAAGGCTTCTCAGTCGGTTGGTGGTGGTTCTCGCCCTTGCAGCCCTCTGGGCCCCCTCTCTGGCGCTGGCCGTCACGTCGCCTGATCGCTCCTCCACTGAGCGTGCAGAGGTGCGGCTGTTGGCCTCCGTCGACCAGATCGCCCCGGGAGACGGCGCCACGTTGGCGCTGGATCAGATGCTCTCCCCGGGATGGCACAGCTATTGGATCAATCCTGGCGACGCCGGGATGGAGACCTCGATCCAATGGACCGCGCCGGAAGGGGTCGAAATCAGCCCCATCCAGTGGCCGACGCCGACCCGCTTCGAATTCGACGGGTTGATGAATTACGGCTACGCTGACCGCGCCACCTTGTTGATGAATCTCTCGGTCCCGGCGGATTGGCCTGCGGGCAAGCCGATTGAATTGAAGGCGGCCGCTTCCTGGCTGGTGTGTGAAAAGCTCTGCGTGCCCGAGGACGCCGCCTTCACCTTGACCCTCCCCACCGGCGCGGAGACGGTTGCGGACACATCGCTGACAAGCAACCTGAACGGCGCGCGAGGCGCTTTGCCGCTGGATGGGCGCGGGCTTGGCGCCGCCACTTACAACATCTCTGACGAGGCCCTGACCCTGCGGTTGGCGGCGCCGGCTCTGGCGAAGCCTGGGCTGGAGGATGTTTACTTTTTCCCCGCCCGCTGGGGCGCCATCGACCATGCCGCGCCGCAGCAGGCGTCGATACAGGATGGGGTGTTGGAGCTGACCGTCCCCCGTCCTGCCAGCGGCGCGGAGGAGCTTGAAGGCGCATTGACCGGCATTCTCACGGCGGTTGACGGCTCCACCGACGGCGGCGGCGCGCTTGCGTTTGAGATCGCCGCCGTGGGGGATGAGGCCGCCGTTTTGGGCGCATCAGCGCCTGCTGTGGGCGGAACTGGCGCCGCCGAAGGCATTGGCGCCGGTACGGTCGCCAGCGCGGCCGCTTTCTCACTCTGGGGTGCGGCGCTATTCGCCTTTTTCGGCGGTGCGATCCTGAATCTGATGCCCTGCGTGTTCCCTGTGTTGGCGCTCAAGGCGTTGTCGCTCGCCAACCACTCCCAAAGCCGAGGCTCGGAGCGGTTGAGCCATGGACTCGCCTATGGCGCTGGCGTGCTCGTCAGCTTCTTGGCCTTCGCCGGGGTGCTTATCGGGCTGAAGGCGGCGGGAACGGTGGTCGGTTGGGGTTTCCAATTGCAAACCCCGATTGTTGTCGCCTGTTTGGCCTATGTGTTGTTCGCCGTTGGTTTGAACCTGTCCGGCGTGATCGAGGTCGATGTCGGCTTCGGCAGCGTCGGTGGCGATTTGGCGGATCGTTCAGGTTGGAGCGGCAGCTTCTTTACCGGTGTTTTGGCCGCGCTGGTGGCGTCTCCCTGCACCGCACCGTTTATGGGAGCGGCGCTTGGCTATGCGCTAACGCAAGACGCCGCAACGTCCTTAACCGTTTTCGCCGCCCTCGGCTTGGGCTTCGCCGCGCCGATTGTGCTGCTTTCGGCGTCGCCTGGCGTCGCGCGGATGATGCCGCGCCCGGGCGAGTGGATGGTGCGTTTCCGCCAAGCGCTGGCGTTCCCGATGTACGCCGCCGCCGCGTGGCTGCTGTGGGTGCTGGGCAATCAGGCCGGGGTCGACGCCCTGTTCGCCGCCCTGATCGGCATGGTCTTGCTCGGCCTCGCCGCTTGGGCGCTTGGCGCGGGCGCGCCGCAGTCGGTGACAGGACGGCGGGTGGCCATGGTAGCGGCGGTGCTGGCGCTGATCGGCGCTCTGTTTGCGCTGGAGCCCGCCCTGGACGCTGACGACAGCGGGGCCGGTATCGCCCGCGCGGCGGAGGAGGGCGTCGAGCCCTATAACGCCGCCCGCCTCGCGGCCTTACGCGCCGAGGGCCGCCCGGTGTTTCTGAACATGACCGCCGATTGGTGCATTAGCTGCAAGGTGAACGAAAAGGTAGTGCTGCACGGCGAGAGCTTCGACTCGCTGCTGACCGAGACCGACGCCGTCTACATGCGCGGCGACTGGACGCGCCGCGACCCGGCGATCTCGGCGGTGTTGCAGGAGTTCGGCCGGGTCGGCGTTCCCCTATATGTGGTGTACCCGCCCGAAGGCGCTCCCAAGCTGTTGCCTCAGATCCTGACCAACGGCATTATCCGTGAGGCGATGACTCCGGGGTGATCCCGGCCCTTTAGCGCCGCCGCCTCCTGCACAATCACCCCGCTGGCGTCAAAATCCCAATCATCGCCCCGGTCATCGCCGTGGCGAGATTGCCCGCCAGCCACGCTTTGAGCGCGAAGCCGGAGATGTCCGGTCGGCGGCTCGGCGCGATCGCGGCGGTGACGCCGAGCAGAATGCCGATCGAGCCGAGATTGGCGAACCCGCACATCGCGTACAGCATGATCAGCCGGGTGCGCGCCGACAATTCCCCCTCTGGCAGCGCCGCCAGCTCCAGATAAGCGAAAAACTCATTCAGCACCGCCTTGGTGCCGAACAACGCCCCCGCTGACGCCGCTTCTGAGATCGGCGCGCCCATCAGCGCCGCCACTGGGGCGAAGATCCAGCCGAAGATCCGCTGCAGGCTGAGCGGCGCGCCCGCCACCTCGCCCGCCAATCCCAGGATCGAGTCGCACAGCGCCACCGTCGCCACCACCACGATCAGGATCGCGACTATATTCAGAAACAGCCGCATCCCGTCGAGCCCGCCCTGGGCCAGCGCGTCGACGCTGTTAAGGTAACGGGGCGCATTTTCCGCCGCGCTTTTTGGCAGATTTTCCGGCTCTTCTGGCGCGTTTTTTAGCGACTCCGCACCCACTTCGCGCACCGACTCCGCGCCAGGCGGCTCCATCAACCGCGCCACCGCCAACGCCGCCGGCAGCGAGATCAGCGACGCC
>JAHQVS010000016.1 GCA_019634215.1 Paracoccaceae bacterium
TGTGCTCGCACCGCTCTGATTGGTGGTGATGCCTTCAGCGGTGAAATACAAAACGACCGCTACTATTTTTCATCGCACGATGAGCTACAGCAGGCCTCTCGCGCTAATTAAACAGCTTCTTTATTTCTGGTATTCAGGATGGTGATCCTCGGATTTTCAGCGTTTGCGACACATTTTTTCTGCTCACGTCGTAAAGGTGATTCAAATATTGCTATTGGCGCTTCAATGAGCGCGTTTATGTTTGCTTTAGCTTTCGCTAGAAAATTTTATGAGCTTATTTGATCGTAAGACCTGATTTGAGGCAGCTAATCCAGCGTAATACTTAGCGTTTTTATCTTTTTGGGGTTGATCAAGAGGTCGGCTCTGGGTCCTGAGCCAACACTTATTATCACAGCATTGATGCCGACTTGACGGCACACATCTGCCCTCGATCCCAGGATGGCGCTCGCGGACATTCCCGCATAAAGCGCTTAAGCCCCTATCGGCCAACCATTCCCCCAACATTGACAGCCCGCCCCGCCCCAACCATGTTCTCGCGCTGCGCGCTGAGGCCCACCCCGGCCTGTGCGACATACAGTTAAAAACAACTGGGGGAGCAGGAACCGCATGGCCGTCGTCGTCGTCGAGTCGCCCGCAAAAGCGAAGACCATCAACAAATATCTGGGCCCCGGTTACACCGTGCTCGCCTCATACGGCCATGTGCGCGACCTGCCGCCGAAGGACGGCTCGGTCAAACCCGACGAAGATTTCGCCATGGAGTGGGAGGTCGACAGCAAGGCCGCCAAGCATGTCCGCGCCATCGCCGAGGCGATGAAAGGCGACGACAAGCTGATCCTCGCCACCGACCCCGACAGAGAGGGCGAGGCGATCTCCTGGCATCTGCTGGAGACCCTGCGTAAACGCCGTGCGGTCAAGAAGAGCACCGACGTCGAACGGGTGGTGTTCAACGCCATCACCAAAACGGCCGTGACCGAGGCGATGCAGAACCCGCGCGCCATCGATCAACCGCTGGTCGACGCCTATCTCGCCCGCCGCGCGCTGGATTATCTGGTCGGCTTCACCCTCTCCCCGGTGCTGTGGCGCAAGCTGCCGGGCTCGCGCTCGGCGGGCCGCGTCCAATCGGTGGCCCTGCGCCTCGTGGTAGAGCGCGAGCTGGAGATCGAGAAATTCCAACCGCAGGAATATTGGTCGGTCACCGTCCGCTTCGCCACCCCGGCCAAGGACGAGTTCGACGCCAAGCTCACACTGCTCAACGGCGAGAAGCTCGACAAATTCTCTCTTGGCGAAAAAGGCGCGGCGGACAAAGCCGTGGCGGCGATCGACGCCCGCCAATTCGCGGTCGAGAGCATCGAGGCCAAGCCGACCACCCGCAACCCGGCCCCGCCCTTCACCACTTCCACCCTGCAGCAGGAGGCCAGCCGCAAGCTCGGCATGGCCCCGGCCCAGACCATGCGCGCGGCGCAGAAGCTCTACGAGGCTGGCTACATCACCTATATGCGGACCGACGGCGTCGACATGGCCCCCGAGGCCGTCATGGCGGCGCGGGACGCGATCAAGACGCTGTTTGGCGACAGCTACGTGCCGAAATCCCCGCGCATGTACAAATCCAAGCAGAAGAACGCGCAGGAAGCCCACGAATGCATCCGGCCCACCGAGATGGACCGTGAGCCGAAGAAGCTCAGCGGCGACATCGAGGCGCAGGACAAAAAACTCTATGAGCTGATCTGGAAGCGCTCAATCGCCTCCCAGATGGAGAGCGCCCGCCTGGAGCGCACCACAGCCGAGATCCGCAGCCCCGACAAACAGGTCGGCCTGCGCGCCACCGGCCAGGTGGTGAAGTTCGACGGCTTTCTGAAGCTGTATTTCGAGGATGTCGACGACGCCGTCGAGGGCGACGAGGAGGACGGCAAGCGCCTCCCCGCCATGGCCGCCAAGGACGATCTCGACAAGCGCCAAGTCACCCCCGACCAGCATTTCACCCAACCGCCGCCGCGCTTTTCCGAGGCCGCGCTGGTGAAGAAGATGGAGGAGCTGAGCATCGGCCGCCCCTCCACCTACGCTTCGATCATCTCGGTGATCCAGGACCGCGAATATGTCCGCAAGGACAAGAACCGCCTGGTCCCTGAGGTCAAGGGCCGCATCGTCACTCATTTCCTGGAAAACTTCTTCGCCCGCTACGTCGCCTACGACTTCACCGCCCAGCTGGAGGAGAGCCTTGATGACGTCTCTGGCGGCCGGGCCGAGTGGAAGGCGCTGCTGGAGGCGTTCTGGAAGGAGTTCAAGAAGAAGTGCGATGAGACGGTCGATCTGAAGAACCGCGAGGTGATCGACCATCTCAACGAGATGTTGACCGATTATCTGTTCCCGCCGCGCGCCGACGGCGGCCCGCCGCGCCTGTGCCCGCTGTGCAATCTCGGCGAATTGTCGCTCAAGCCCAGCAAGAGCGGCGGTTTCATCGGCTGCTCGAACTATCCGGAATGCCGCTACACCCGCAATCTCGACGCCGACCCCAACGCCCCGCCCGAGGCGGCGGCGCCGGACGGCAAGCAGCTCGGCGTTGACGATCAGGGCCTGCCGATCTCCCTGCGCACCGGCCGCTTCGGCCCCTACGTCCAGCGCGGTGAGGCCGAGGGCAAAGAGAAGCCGCCCCGCTCCTCACTGCCCAAGGGCGTGCAAGCCGACGACGTCGATCTGGCGCTCGCCCTAAAGCTGCTCTCCCTCCCCCGCGATGTCGGCGCCCACCCCGAGGACGGCGAGATGATCACCGCCGGGCTGGGCCGCTATGGCCCGTTCATCAAGCACGGCAGCACCTACGCCAATGTGAAGGACTTCGAGGAGGTCCTCTCCATCGGCCTCAACCGCGCCGTGGTCCTATTGGCGGAGAAGAAAGAAAAAGGCGGCGGCCGCACCCGCGCCGCCGCCAAGCCGATGAAGAGCCTCGGAGAGCACCCCAAAGACAAAAAACCCGTCGACATCTTTGACGGCAAATACGGCCCCTATGTCAAACACGGCAAAACCAACGCCACCATCCCCAAAGACGTCGACCCGCAGGCCCTGACGCTAGAGGCGGGCGTGGCGCTGCTGGAGGAGAAGGCGGGCAAGAAGAAGAAGTGACGCGATAGGCTCGTATCCATCCCCCTCTTCGCCAAATTTGGCTACGACTTTAAGGGGGGATGGATGGCGCTCCACAAGCGGGCCGCCAACAGGGTTAGGCCGCTAAGAATTCAGCCAACCGCCAGTCCGTGTCCGCGTTCTCATGATAAATATTCTCGCACATCCTACGATCCCAAACGATGCCGCGCTTAATAATCTTTGCTGGGACTCCTGCGGCTATGACGCCTTGCTCAATCTCTACATTCTGCACAAGCGATCGAGCTCCAATAACAGAGCCGCGTCCTATCTTAGAATACTTGCCGACCATGACGCCCGCCCCTAACCAGACATGGTCTCCGATATTCACGTCGCCAGGGCCGTTCATCAGTTCGCCGGTGACACTGTCATAGATGCCGTGAGCATCGGTTGTACGAAGCACGCACTGGTAACTGACCATGCAGTCTTTGCCGATAAAGATGCTCCGATCAGAAACCATCAGGGCCTCCTCGATGGAGGTATGATCACCGATTGAAATCTTACCCGACTTCGAGAGGTTAACCCGAAGCTTACCGAGACGCCGGATCTGCGGCGCCTCGAAGCGGCAACCGTCTCCGTCGATTATTATGTCGATGCGGTCGATCCGATTCCCACCGACCCTGACGACATTGTTGTCGCCTTTAACGCGGATATGCACTTTGTCACGAATGCGAGGATCAATCTCAATTTTGTTAGCCATAGCACTCGCCTTGAATAATGACAGTATTATCAGATAAATCCCATTTTATCACTGCTGAACACCTTGGAAAAACGCACATGCATTCAGGTCAGTAGATTCGCCAAGATGTAGACCGGCAATCACCTTTTTACACTTGTGTTTAATGTTCCAAATACACCACAGATTAATCCCATCTCACTCAACCACAAACCGCAGCACCCGCCCCATCCTCACATCAAACTCCGGGCTCTCAAACAGCCCAGTATGCCCGACGCCTTGCAGAACTTCACGCTCCACGTCTCGCCCCGCCTCGGACAGGGCGCGCATCAGGTCATCGGAGTGTTTTGCGGGGATGGTTCTGTCGTCAGATCCATGGAGGATATATATCGGCGCCTCAATCGCCGAAAGCGCGGCAATATTATCGTAGTCTTCGGTCAGCAGATTGCGTGGAACCATGACGCCCTGGTCAAATGCAACAGCGTAAAGGCTGTCAAACGGGGCGAAAAGGATGATCTGATCAGCACCAAAAGCCGCCGCATACATGGACCCAACACCCGCCCCCAAAGAATACCCGAAAATGGTGATGGTTTCATAAGATTGCGCTGCAACCCACTCTTGAAAAACGGGAAGAGCTTTGGCGATTTCTTCTTTGGACGGCGCACGTGTATCACCGCCATATCCCGGATATTCAACAACCAGCGTATCATAGCCCAACACCGCTAAATGGTTCGCCGCCAAATACCGCCAGTTGCAGGCTGAACCAGCGTTGCCGTGAAAGAATATGATAAGATTGTTCGCTCCGGTTTGGGTCAGCAGCGCCTGTTCACCGCCAATTTGAATGTACTGTGTGGGAGCTGGCGGCTCACAGCTGTCAAGGCGCCGGTCCTCTGGGAAATAGATCAATTTAGCCTGCAAAAAGAACAGCCCACCCAACCCGAACACTCCTAGAAACATAAGAGAAAGCAGCCAACGAAACATTCAGGACCCTCATGTACTTAGGTAAGCAGCGCCAATGTTTGACCGGGATGATTTTCATGCCAGTCCAGAACGCCTAATCGACAGTCATTGGCTTCATATTGAAACAGCCTGAAGGAGTTTGGATCGTTACTTTATAAGACGCGCATCAGGCTACACCGCAATTGCGCGCCGCCTGGAGATCCACAAGGAGGCGCGGGCGTAGGAGTTGCTCATCTATTGCAGTTACTACGCGCCACAAAAACACGCCTCCCTCCGAGGAACAGCGGGCTCTCTGATGGTAGAGAAATGGCGAAGCATTTGGTGGGTTTAAGGCGGTATTCTGAAACGCCTAACCGTCTTTCCTGAGGCATGCGCAGCTTTACGATCTGATGCTGGCGCCTCCCCTACCGGCCCGCTCTCAGCCACCATAGGACGCCGCAGCGGCGAGCACCGCCTCACGGGCGGCGGCGACATCGCGCGCCGACAGAGGCAGCGTGACGGCGCAATCCACAGCGCCGACACTCAGAAAACCGAGCCCATAGGCGCCGACGGTGAGCGAAGAGACGCTTACGTATTGGTACTGCCCAGACATCATCGATCAGGGCGTCAAAGACCAATCCACGCTCGCCGCCTATCTGATGGAGACGGAGTGCTGGTTTTTCTGGTGGGATTAAAGGTCTGACCACGGAAGGCGCTTCTGGCGCGTCCCTTGCCCCAGGGTGAGCGCAGCCGAACCGTCACGCCGCCCTCGGTGGCGATATCAAACGCCGAGCCGCAGCCTCCTTATTCTCGATACAGTCCCAAGCCTTCAAGCATCGTCCTCGCGACCAGCCAAAGTTCGTCCTCGTCATGGACAGCCTTCGATTGCGTGTTCAACCCAATCAGCAGATTCTGTATGCACAACGCCTTCGCGTGAGTGTCAGTGTCCCCTGGCAATTCGCCGTTCCGCACCGCGATATCCAGCAACTCCTCCAATCGCTCCGCACCGCTGATAAAGGAGTCCACCAGCAACTGCCCCAACTCAGATTGCTCGCCGCCGAGTTCGCATAAGCTGTTAATGAACAGGCATCCCCGCGCCTCCGGGTCCGCCGCCCGCACCGCGCAAACTTGGCGAAACATGGCTGTCAACAAGACGAGGATCGGCCTCTCCAGCAGGTCGCCGCACAACACCCTATCCGGCGATTGCGCCCCGTACGCGGCGAGAGCCAGCTTGAACAACTCTTCCCGAGTCCCGAAGGCGTTGTAATAGCTTGATCGAGTGATCCCCAACAGCTCCGAGATCTTCTTGACCGAGCTGGCCTCATACCCATGGCGCCAAAGCTCCTGCATCGCAGTTTCAATGGCGGCGTCGCGGTCAAAGCTGGTGGGACGGGCCATCCGGCATCCTCACGGTCTCGTGAACGGCAGAGTTTTATTCACTCTTGAACAAAACGCCTTTGAGGTATTTTATACATAAGTGAACAAAATATTGCAATCGAGGGAGAGACATCAACCCACCCGTTTGATTTTGATAAGGCGCTAGACGCGGCGTGAAAGGCGGCTGTTCGTCCCCCTCACGCTCCCCATGCCCTGCACCGTTCACCCAACCTCACCCCACCAGCTTACACAGCCCGGCAAGCATCACGCGCCGGGTCATGGAGACATGCATGCTGAAAAAACTCGCAGCAACCTCGGCGCTGTCGCTCGCCGCTCTGGCGCTGGCAGCAGCGCCCACCCTGGCCGAACAAGGCGCTCACAGCCTGCCGCGTCCGGTGGTTTCCGAGGAACTGACCCTAACCATCAAGAGCGTCGAGGTTCTCGGCGACAGGATGTCGTATCTTGAGGAGGGGTCGGGCGAGACCGTCTTGTTCATCCACGGCAACCCCACCTCCTCGTATCTCTGGCGAAACATCATTCCTTATGTCGCCGACGACCACCGCGCCATTGCGGTGGATCTGATCGGTATGGGAAACTCAGCGAAACCAGACATCGCTTACACTTTCGCTGATCACGCTCGGTATCTTGAGGCGTTCGTGGAGGCGCTGGAGCTGACGAATATCACACTGGTCGGCCATGATTGGGGCGCCGCGCTCGCGTGGGACTACGCCCGCCGGCATCCGGATCGGGTCGCCCGTCTGGCCTTCATGGAGGGCGTGGCCCCGCCCACATTCCCCATGGCGAGTTACGAGGCCATGGGCGAGGAGTTTGGCGGCATGTTCCGCACCATTCGCGACCCCGAACTCGGCCATCAAATGATCATGGTGGAAAACCAGTTCGTAACCGGAATTCTTCCTCAATTGATCAGCCGCCCGCTCGGAGAGGCCGCGACCGCCACCTACGGCGCGCCATATGTGGCGCAGGAAGCCCGGCTGCCAACCTGGGTCTGGCCACGCGAACTGCCGATCGGCGGCGAACCCGCCGCAAATGTGACGCTGATGGAGGATATTCAGGCTTACATGGGCGAAACCGAGATGCCGGTCCTTCTGGCCTACGCCGATCCAGGCGCCATCATCCCGCCTGCGGCGGCGCCATTCTACACCGGCCTCATCAGCAATGTTGAAACCGCCTTCGTCGGCCAGGGGCTGCACTTCATACAGGAAGACCAACCCGACGCGATCGGCCGCGCCCTAGACGACTGGTTGCGCCGCAACTGATCCCCCGCGCTGCGCATACCCTCCAGGGCAAGCGCAGCGCGACCCCATCGCTCAGAAAGGACCGAAGACAGCCCCCTCCACCCCAGATTTCCCAACACGTCCACCGCGCCTTGCATCATCATATATCGCCCCCAAACACCAAGAACATTAAGGGAACATTTGGGTGATTATCCAATGCCGCCGCTCACCAAACAGCTTATCGACCGCTTCCCCTACCCCTACCGCATCGTCTCCCCGGATCGCGCCGTTGCAGAATGGCGGGCTGCTCAGAAAGAGCCCGGCGTTTCCACCATCATCCTTGGTGGCGCGGGCTCGTTCTCGGACCTCGCCAGTTCGATCGACCCGGGATCGGCATTGGGCGCCAAAGCCAAGATTCCCCACGCCGAACGGGTCGGCAAGATCCTAGAGAAGGCGGCCAAGATAACGTTTCCCGGCGTCATTCAATCAGAAAACCAGCCGCTCGCCGAGAAATTGATCGCTTCAGGCATGCTCCTACCGCCAAAATTCCAGGAACAACTGAAGCAGACATCGGCGCGGCCCATACGAGAAGAGCTGGAAGAAACAGCCAAGGAACTGGTGGCGAGCTGGACTTGGCGCCGTCCCCGCCTCGCGCAGATGCCGAACGTTCTCGACGATGATGAAGGCGACAGCGCCGACGGCGCCTATCTGGGCCTATTCCCCACCGAAGATTGGACCGAAATTCCCGCCTATCTCTCCTATGGCGGCTGGAATGCGTGTCATGCGCCCGAAGTCCATATCGCCGCCTGGCGCCACTGGCGCGATCACTACGGGGCTCGCCTATTCGCCCTGACCAACGACACCCTTGAACTGCATGCCGAGCGCCGCCCACAAACGCGAGAGGAGGCCCTGCTCCTCGCCTTAGAGCAGAGCCTATATTGCCGTGACCTGATCCTGCAGATTTACCGCAACCCCTACAGCCTCGCCGCCGCCCTAATGGAGAGCGAGGGGTGGGGCTTTTGGTGGGACTAACCCCCATCCCCTACTTGGCGCGATGATCCTTGAGGCGGCCGCACTCCGGTTGCCTCGACGTCATTCGTGACCCCGTCCAACCAGTCTGCTAAGCGCGTCACAGAGATGCATACCGAGGCGACATGTACCCCTATTTACGCAGCGCATGGATTCTCGCGAGCACCCCGGCGCGCGCGGACATGACGCCGGAAGACCCCACCCAGTTGACCATGACCTGCCAGCTCTGGGACGCCGACATGTTCGGCGAAATGAACAATGGTCGGCACCTGACGCTCTTCGATATCGGCAGGCTGCACTACGGCAAGAGCATCGGCTTTTTCGGGGCGCTGCGACGGAATAAATGGGGCCTCGTGGTCGGCGGCTCGACGGTGCAATACCGGAAACGCATCCACCCCTTTCAGCGTTTCACGATGCACACGCGCTGCCTCGGCCGTGATGAAAAATGGTTTTACTTTCAGCAAACCAACCTGCGCCGGGGCGTGGCCTGCTCATCGGCCTTGGTCCGTACAGCGGTGGTCGCCGGGCCAAAGGGGGTGGTTCCGACGCAAACCGTCGCAAACGCCATGGGATGGAGCAACTGGCGCGGCGCTCTGCCCGGCTGGGTGGCCCAATGGGACGCCGTGGACCGCATGCGCCCCTGGCCGCCGGAGCTAACGACGCCCAACGCGTGACTTGAACCCCGGCCCGCTATCACGGCTCGCGCGGGTCGGGGGCCACGCCTCCATTATCCCGCCGGAAGGCGGACAAACGGGCGGCAGATACTGTTCCACAGCGTCGGACGTCACCCCCCAAAGACCCTCCGCGTCGCCCTGACAATCCCCCGCGCCTTGAACACAATCAGATCGGCCAATCTCCCTCCCGCCATTGCGCCGCCATCAGCGCCGCCTATCTACCCTGCGTCAATCCGGCGTAAAAAGGCGCCGCCCTAAAAACCCTCTTGCGTCCCTCACGCCTTCCCCCCTACCAAATGTTGTGGCGGCGGCCGTGCGCCGTCGCAGAATCGGAAGGTCGTCGCCGTGGCGAACCGCTCCCCGCTCCCGAGCAAGCAGGACCTGTTGAAATTCATCCGCGCCCAGAGCGGCGCGGTGGCCAAGCGCGACATCGCCAAGGCTTTCAACCTCAAGGGCGCCGACCGCGTCGCCCTCAAGCATATGCTGCGCGACCTCAGCGAAGAGGGCGAGATCGACCGCGGCCGCCGCCGCTTCAGCAAACAGCGCGCGCCCGAAGATCTGCCGCCGGTCACCCTGCTCGAAGCGCTGGAGCCCGACGCCGACGGCGATCTCGCCGCCAAGCCCGCCAATTGGGACCATGAAGCCGAGCCGCCGAAAATCGTGCTCGCGCCAGCGGGGAAACACACCCCCTCCCTCGGCCCCGGCGACCGCTTCCTCGGCCGCCTGAAGAAACTCGACGACGACGGCCCCTACGCCTATGAGGCCAAGATCGTCAAAAAGCTCGGCCGCAACGCCCGGCGGGTGATCGGCCTGTTCCGGGAGGGCGAGCATGGCGGCCGGATCATGCCGGTCGATAAGCGCCAACAGGATGAATTCATCGTCGAGCGCGTGGATCGCGGCGGCGCCCAGGACGGCGAGTTGGTTGAGGTCGAGCTGATCAATGGCCACCGCTACGGCCTGAAGAAAGCCCGCATCGTCGATCGCCTCGGCGACCCCACCGCCCCGCGCGCCATCTCCCTGATCGCCATCCACGAACAGGGCCTGCCGGTCGATTTCCCCGATGAGGCGATCGCCGAAGCGCAGGACTCTAAGCCGCTGACCAAGCTTGGCAAACGCCTCGACCTGCGCGGCACGCCGCTCGTCACCATCGACCCCGCCGACGCCCGCGACCATGACGACGCCGTCTACGCCGAGAAGGACCAAGATCCCGCCAACCCCGGCGGCTGGATCGTCTGGGTCGCCATCGCCGACGTCGCCCATTACGTCCTGCCCGGCTCGGCGCTGGACCGCGCAGCGCGCGAGCGCGGCAATTCAGCCTATTTCCCCGACCGGGTGGTGCCGATGCTGCCGGATGAGCTCTCCGGCGACCTCTGCTCGCTGCATGAGGGCGTCGACCGCCCCTGCCTCGCCGTGCGCATGGTCCTGGCTGAGAACGGCGCCAAGAAGAGCCACAGCTTCCACCGCGCGATGATGCGCTCCGCCGCCTCGCTCACCTATGAGCAGGCCCAGGCCGCCTGGGAGGGCGAGGCTGACGATCAGGCCGGCCCGCTGCTCGACCCGGTGATCAACCCGCTCTACAACGCCTATCACGCCGCCCGCAAAGCGCATGAGCGCCGCAACCCGCTCGATCTCGACATGCCCGAGCGCAAGGTCGAGATCGACGCCGAGGGCCGCGTCGCCGCCATCAATTTCCGCGAACGCTTCGACGCCCACCGGCTGATCGAGGAGTTCATGATCCTCGCAAATGTCTGCGCCGCCGAGACGCTGGAGGCCCGCCGCCGCCCGCTGCTCTACCGCGTCCACGAAGACCCGAACCCCGAGCGCATTGAATCCCTGCGCGAAATCCTCGCCTCGATCGGCATCCCGCTGGCCAAGGGCCAGACCATGACCCCGCGCCTGCTTAACCAAGCTCTAGACCAAGCCGCCGAGACCGAGCATTCTGAATTGGTGAACATGTCGGTGCTGCGCGCCCAGACTCAGGCCTATTACAACGCCGAGAATTACGGCCACTTCGGCCTCGCCCTGTCGCGCTACGCCCATTTCACCTCGCCGATCCGCCGCTACGCCGACCTGATCGTCCACCGAGCGCTGATCCGCGGCCTCGGCTTCGGCCCCGATGGCCAGACCGACGCCGAGGCCGAAGGGCTCCAGGCCACCGCCGACCACATCTCCATCACCGAGCGCCGGGCGATGACCGCCGAGCGCGACACCACCGACCGCTACCTCGCCGCCTATCTCGCCGACCGCGAGGGCGCCGAGTTCGAGGGCCGCATCAGCGGCGTGCAGCGTTTCGGGCTGTTCGTGAAGCTCAAGGACAGCGGCGCCGACGGCTTTGTCCCGATCGCCACCATCGGCGACGAGTATTTCCACTATGACGAAGCCGGCGCCCGCCTGGTCGGCGACCGCTCCGGCGTCGAGCTGCGCATGGGCGCCGGCGTCAACGTCCGCCTGGTCGAAGCCGCCCCGGTCACCGGCGGCCTGATCTTCGAACTGCTCGACCTCAACACCAGCCGCCGCCGCAGCAGCGGCGCCCGAGGCGCCCGCGCCGAGGCCCCCAAAGCAGGCCGCCGCGTCTCCCGCATCCGGGTTCAGAAGGCTAAGGACAAGGTGAAGGCGGCCCGCAAGGAGCGGCGCGCACGGCATGGCGCGAAGCCGGGGACGACGGCGCGGGGGAAGCCAGGGAAGAGGCGGTGACATAAGCTAAAAATGACTAATCTATTTGAGATTGGGTCGAATTATGAGCAATGACACTGACGAACGTGAATATTTCTTCGGAAAACGCGAAGATATGACATACATTACAAAATCCTTTCTTGATCGCAGTAACCGTGCAATGCGCTATGTTTCAAAAGTAATTGATGGAGATGCCGGAGTTCGATCTGCGACCGTTGAGAACGAAATTGTTCTTCGGACAACTCCCAAAGGGCGCAATGAAATCAAGGCCATAACCTACGAAGACAGCCGTGATGTGCAAACCCTTACAATCCAAAAA
>JAHQVS010000119.1 GCA_019634215.1 Paracoccaceae bacterium
AGTTTGAGGATCTCGCCGCCGGGGAGACCGCCACCGACAGCTTCACCTACACCATCTCCGACGGCAAAGGCGGGACTGCGGCCGGCACGGCGACCATCACCATCAACGGCGCCGATGAAGGCGAAGGCCCGCTGTTCACCACCGGCGACGACGTGGTGACCGGCGACGGCGGCGACGACGTGTTCCGAGGCAAGGACGGCGACGATCAGATCAGCGGCGCGGGCGGGGATGATGAGATCAACGGCGGCGCCGGAGACGACATCGTCAATGGCGGCGCCGGGAACGACATCTTGCGCGGCAATTCCGGCGACGACGTCATGAACGGCGGCGCCGGTGACGACCAGATGTTCGGCGGCGGCGGGGTCGACGTGATGTTCGGCGGCGGCGGCGACGATCTGATGCTCGGTGTCACCGGAGATGACCAGCTCTCCGGCGGCGAAGGCGCCGACAACATGTTTGGCCGCGCGGATAACGACATGCTGAACGGCGGCGACGGCGACGACCGCCTCACCGGCAATCAGGGCGACGACGTCATGATCGGCGGCGCCGGGCGCGACCTGCTATTGGCCGGGGGCGGCGACGACATCATGACCGGCGGCGAGGGCCGCGACGTGTTCATCTTCCAGAATGAGCGCGGCCAGGATGTGATCACTGATTTCGAGATCGGCGTCGATCACATCAACTTCGCAAACCGGACCTTCGGCGCGCGGGAGCTGGAATTCTCCGACCTGGAGCTGATCCAGGACGGCGCCGACACCATCGTTAAGGACCGGGGCCTGGAGATCCGGCTGGAGGGTATCTCGGCTCAAGATCTGAGCGAGGGTGATTTTATCTTCTGATCGACGGTGCTCGGGCGGGGCGCCGGCAGACGGCGCTCCGCATTAACTGTCACGGCCTACGCCCGGTGACACCATCGGCGGGCTCGCGCCAAGGAGGCTGGCGCGGGGGCGTCGATGTGGCGGGTGAGGTGCGCGGATTAATGCTGCGGAGTCACGCTCTTTGGGGTGCGGAGTCGCTGCGCAAACGGCGCGGGGCGGCGGTGCAACGGCCCGGGCATGGCGTCAGGACAGCGCCCTGAAATCCGCAGAAACCGGCGCGTGATCCGAGGTCGTACGCGGGTCGCCGGCGATAAAATGCTGACTCCAGACCTGATGTGCGGCGACGGTGACCGGATCGTCCTGACCGCCTGCGGAAGTCAGGATAAAGTCAATCGCTTCACCTGCTGCGCCGCTACGATGAGTCGGGGGGCGGAGGTCCGAGCCCAATTCTCGGGCGGAGAGGCGGAAGGCGTCGCGCAATATGTGCGAACTGCTTGATCTACCGCCACTTTTCGCCGCACCGCCATCTCGCTCGGACGGGATGTCGGCGGTTAATGCCCTCAGCGCCGGGCTGTCCGGCGTATCGTTCAGGTCGCCGATCACCATCACATGCGGGGGCGTTCCGACCGCCGCCCCTCTGTCGATTTCGGCGCAGGCGAGGTGGCGAAGCGCGCTGGCCTCAAGCACCCGCTGCATGGTGGCGAAGGCGTGGGCGCGAGACAGGCCTTGGACGGTCCGGCGCACCATATCTAGGCCTTCCTCGCCAACCATCGCTACATCGTCGACGGAGACGCCAGGTGATTTTAGGTGGCAGCAGAACAGCGCGACCGGCCCGAAGCCGGGCGGCTGTAGACGCGCCAGAACCGGAGGGCGACGGAACCCCCACCCCTCTGCCAGCCCGAACGCCGCCGCGAAACCAGCGGGCGCTTGCGCCGCCTCGGCGCTGAACGGAATGCGAGAGGCGACGGCTTGAACCGGGCGGCGATAGACTGTTGCGCCGTCAATCTCCACGAGTCTGGGCTCGGCGATTGTCGCGAAATGGGCATAGCCGAGCGCGGCGCAGATCAGGCGGAGCGCCTCGACGCTGACGACTTCCTGAAAGCCGACAACATCGGCGTTGATCTCCGCCAAGATACTGGAAATCCAGGAAGTTTTTGCGGCCCATTCCGCGACTGAGAAGCAAGGGCGCGTTGTTTCTGGCGCCGCCGACGCGTGCTCGTACCACCAAACATCCGCCTCGGCGAAATGGTACAGATTGAAACTGGCGACCCGAAATGAGGTCATGCGGCCCACCTTGCTGGAAGCCGCCTCACCCCGGTCTGATCCGCGACCTGGCCTCGTCGGTCAAGCGTCGGACGGCATCGGTGAAGCCGACTTGCCGCACCAATTCCGGCGTCAGCGATTGCCCGGCGGCAGCCTCTCGGACGATCACACCGGCCAGATCCGCCAAGGCGGCGCCGTCACGGGTGGCGAATACATCGAGCAACGGGCGGAACCGGGCGGCGGTGTCCGGGCCGTGGCCAAGCTCAACCTCCTCCGGATCTTCGTCGACCATACGGAACAGGGCGTAGATAAACTGATGCCGGGCCGGATAAGCATCGGCGCGGTTCTGACCCAGGCGATCAGCCCAATACAATTCGCGGCGTTCCGCCCAGCGGCGTCCGGCGACGATTAACCACCCGACCGCGAGATACGCCGTCGGCTCCTGATCGCGGTTGAAGATGCGCTCTGGCACCTCCTCCAGCAGTTGCAGGGGGTTGTCGTGCACCCGATGAGGAATGCCGAGAATCGCCGAGGCGAAGCCCTCCATCAATTGGCGCGGGGTCACAATCCGCTGGGGGCTGACCCGGCCTCGGAAGGGCTCGGCGCGGCGGCGTTGCAGCCATAACTTCTCCGGCGCGCCCGGCGGCGCCGCGTCGAAAGCATGTTGCAGCGCGCGCAACTCCTGACGGCGGGCCAACATGTCGAAGCGATCCACCGCCGACTGGGTGTTTGCCCCAAGCACCACGCCGTCTTTGACGCGCTCATCCTCGGTCACCACCACCTTAATCGGCAAATGGGCGCCTTCGATCTGCTCCTGATTGGAGCAGAGGGTGAACACCGTCTGCGCGCCGTTCACGATCTGGAACTCGCGCAGCATCAGATCGGCGGCGCCGTCGCGCCTGTCGCCGGAGCGCTGGAACTCGGCGCCGCGCGCAACAATGGTGACGCCATTGTGCCGCAACACCACTTCTGGCGCCTCACCAACTCTCAGGGTTTGCGCCAGACCGGCGGCGCCTGGGTTGTCCTCAATGTCAGCGCCGAGATAGTGACGCACGTTGTCGTAGAACAGGCGCGGGTCCGGCGAGCCGTCCTGAGCGATGACCAGATCCACGATTGAGCTGGCCGGGGCGACGCCAATCCAACCAAACGCAGTGCGGCCGCTGGCGACCGGGCTGGGGTTGCTCTCAACCTTGGGCAACGCCATCAGCCGGGCGGCCTTTAAGACCCCGATCGAAGACAGCGCGACGCGCTCATAGGCGGAAATCAGCTCATCCGCGCCCCAAATTGTGAAATTCACCTCGGCGCCGGGATAGGCGGCGCGCAAATCCGCCCCGCGCACCGCCAAAGCCGCGTCCGTGCGCTGTGTGCGGCGCCATTCACCTGGGAACGCGTAGACGAGGTCGATCTTGGGCTCGAACGGTGTCTCGGTGCCGCGCGTGCTGACCCGCATCATGCCGAAAATCTTGGCGATGCGGCCATGCTCCATGGATTCGTCGAGCAACTCTTCCGGATCGCGAGTGAGCAGCCGCTGAGCGTCCCGGCCGAATTGCTCGATCTCCTCAAGCCCGACGCTGGTGTCCATATTGGCGCGCACCAACAACAGGCGTGGCCGCAGCGAGCGCACACCGGCGTGGCTGGGGCCGCGCCGCTCCACCGCCTCCAGAGCCGCCGCCCGAGCGCTCTCGACGTCAATGATCGGCTCGTCGCCCACGGCGATCGCGGCGCCGTCGATAGCGAAGCTGGATTGGCCGGCGGAGCCCTCATCATGCAGATAGGCTTCGTCGTAAGAGACCGCCGGCACGTCGAGACGATGCAACGCCAAACAAACCGAGAGACGCTGAAACGTCTCCGGCTCACCTGGAGCAAGTGTGGGCGCAGCCGTGCCCACCGCATCCATCACCTCTTCTTCAGCCACTGGGGGCGCAAACAGCGCAATTTCATGCCGCGAGAATTTACGCAAAGCGTCAATCAAACGCGGGTCTAGGCCCATGGCTTCCAACGTGCGGGTCGAGTGCGGAGATCGCGTTTCCATGCTGATCCTTATGCGCCGCCGATCAGCGGCGGGCAAGGATTCGCGGCGGCGCCGGCCGCCGGATTTCGTGATCCGATGACCAGCGTCTACACCAACCGGCTCTGCGTGACCGCCGCGCGGATAAAGCCCACGAACAAAGGATGCGGCGCAAACGGCTTCGACTTCAGCTCCGGGTGAAACTGCACTCCGACAAACCAAGGATGATCCGACCGCTCGACGATTTCCGGCAACTCGCCGTCCGGCGACAGGCCGGAGATCGATAGTCCTGCGCGCTCTAAATGCTCGCGATATTTGATATTGACCTCATACCGATGGCGATGGCGCTCGGAAATTCGCGTCGCTCCATAGGCTTCCGCCACCGTGCTGTCCGCGCTCAAGACCGCCTCGAACGCACCCAGCCGCATGGTGGCGCCCTTATCGTCATCGGCGCTCCGCGCGACCGTCCCCTCGCCCTCAACCCATTCCGGCATAAAGAAAATCACCGGTTCCTCGACAGGGTCTAGCCTGCGTTTGACACGCTCCTCATTCCACTCCTCTGAGCCGGCGCCGTCCAATCCGCCGAGGTGGCGGGCAGACTCGATCACCGCCATTTGCATCCCAAGGCAGATGCCGAAGAACGGCACTTTACGCTCCCGCGCCCAGCGCACGGCGTTGATTTTGCCCTCTGCGCCGCGCTCGCCAAAACCGCCGGGAATAAGGATGCCGTGATAGCCCTCCAGATGCGGCGACGGGTCCTCCTCCTCGAAAATCTGCGCGCTGAGCCACTCCATCTTCACGCTGACGCGATTAGCGAGGCCGCCATGGGTCAACGCCTCGGACAGGCTCTTATAGGCGTCCTCCAATTCAGTGTATTTGCCGACCACCGCGATTCGGACCTCTCCGTCCGGGTTTTCGATCCGATCGACGATGTCGTCCCACACTGCGAGACGCGGCGCTGGCGCGGGGCCAACCCCGAAAGCGTCCAAGGTTTGCGCGTCCAAGCCGACGCCGTGAAACGCCAGCGGCGCACTGTAAATGCTGGGCAGATCCAGCGCCGGGATCACCGCTTCGGGCCTGACATTGCAAAATCGGGCGATTTTCTCGCGCTCGCGTTCGGGAATCTCATGCTCAGAGCGGCACACCAAAATGTCGGGCTGAATGCCGATCGAGCGCAGCTCTTTCACGGAGTGTTGCGTCGGTTTGGTCTTCAGCTCGCCGGACGCCTGGAGATAGGGCAGCAATGTGAGATGGATGAAGATCACCTGCCCGCGAGGGCGGTCATTCTGAAATTGGCGAATCGCCTCAAAGAACGGCAAGCCCTCGATGTCGCCGACGGTGCCGCCGATTTCACACAGCATGAAGTCAACCTCATCCTCGCCAATCTGGATGAAGTCTTTGATCTCGTCGGTGACGTGCGGAATCACCTGAATGGTGCGGCCGAGATATTTTCCCTTGCGCTCCTTGTCCAACACGGTCGAGTAAATTCGACCGGAAGAGACGCTGTCCGTGCGACGGGCGGCGACACCTGTGAAACGCTCATAATGGCCGAGGTCGAGATCCGTCTCCGCGCCGTCGTCGGTGACGAACACCTCGCCATGCTCAAATGGACTCATGGTGCCAGGGTCGACGTTTAGATATGGGTCGAGCTTGCGCAGCCGCACGGTGTAGCCGCGCGCCTGCAACAACGCCCCAAGCGCCGCCGATGTCAGCCCCTTGCCGAGAGAGGACACCACGCCGCCGGTGATGAAGATGAACCGAGCCATCCGGTAAAAGCTCCCGCAGATGAAGCCGCAGATATAGGGCGCATCAGGCCCAAGGGCGGCTTATGTCGTAGTCTACGGGAGTCCAGAGCTAAAGGATTCTGAGGCGGCAAGCAACAGCGCCGACGCGGAGAAAAGCAAATGCGATCAAACTGGACAAAACCCGTGGCGGCGCTGACAGCAGTTTGGGTGTCGGCGTTTTCGACGCAAAACGCGGTCGCGGAGGGCTGCGGCGACGCCGAAGCCGACTGCGGCGGCAAGGTTTCCGCTGAATGTCTCCGGTACGGGGCCGGATCTCAAGAAGTGTCCGCCGCCCCCGAGAGTTGCGAGGCCCAATTTGACGCCTACCGCGCCTGCTTAACCGCGTTCGCCGCCCGCTGCGGCGCGCCATCTGGCGTGACTCCGCCACCTCTCCGCAGTGACTCCCCGCCGCCAAAAACCGCACCCCGCGCGGTTTTCCCGCCCCCCCCCGGCCACCGGATCGTGGCCGAGGCCGCCATCGACGGGCGCCCCCTCGCCTTCCTGCGCTCCGACGCCCCCGTGCGCTGGACTGAGGCCGACCGAATCGCCCGCGCCTCCGGCTGGCGGCTAGCGGTCATCGACAGCGCCCAGAAGAACAACGCAGTGTACAATGTGCTGTCGCGCTATCAGGAGCTGTTCCACCCCACTCCGGGGCCGCTGTTCACCACGTGGTTTTTCGGCCCCTGGATCGGCGGGCGCCAGCTAGACCCCGCCAGCCCCGCCAACGCCGGATGGAGCTGGGGTCCGGACCTAGAGACCGGATTGGATCAACCGATCGGCTACACCCATTGGTTCCTGGACAACCCCAACGACTATGGCGGCCCCGAGAGCCACATTCATTATTTCTGCATCAACCAACCCACCTGCGACACCTGGAACGACAGTAAGGACGACTCGCTGGTGCACGGCTATATCGTCGAGCAGGAAAATTAATCTTGACGCCGCTCCTACCGCTCCCGGTTCAGCATCGGTCAGCAAGACAATGTGGCCCACGGTTACCCGCTGCTCGAAGACGTCCCGCGACACTTCTTGAGCCGGGCGCCAGCCTAAGCCGAGGGAAGAGAGCCATCACCTCAGCCGCGACCGCAAACAACTTATCCACCCAAACAGAGGGGAGCTGGAACCTGATGGAGACAGAAAAGTAAGGGTTGTGGTGACTGGACCGCTGCGCAGCAAACTTGCCCAACATATGAGAGCAATTTGATATAACCACCAGCATAGATGGCGCTTTGCTATCAAAGCAGCCTCACCAAAGACTGGTTAGAAGTCATATGTGCGTTTGGGAATGGACCAAGGTCGGAGAAGAAAGGCTTTCATCGCTTTCTGAGATGGCTCAAAGGGTTGCAGACCGCTCCCTCAAGCCATCTCGCGGCATCGCGCCTAGCTGGCGAGTTCCGCTATTTTAAAAATCCTTCGCGCGGAAGTCATCGTGGCAGGCTTTGCATGCGCCGCCGAGCCCGCCGATTTTCTCGCGCAGCCCGTCAAGACCGCCGCCCGCAGCATCAGCCAAGGCGGCTGAAGCGCTGACCAGGGCTTTGCCCTTTTCCGCAACAGCCGGATAAGTCTCCCAAATTGCTGGCAAAGCACGGGTTTCACCTGGGCGTGACGCCTTATCCGAACCCTGGGGCCACAGCTCGCCGTTTTTCATCGCGGTCAAGGTGACCAGGTTACTGGCGAGCATTTGGGCGCGCTCGGCATCGTACTCGACTTCGCCTTTCGCCATGCCGAACAGAGGCCCAGCATTGGCGCGGATCAGCTTGTAGTAACCCTGACGTGCTTTGATCGCGTCGCCGATTTCATCTGCGACCAACGCCGTAGGCGCAGCCGTGGCGAAAGCCGCAGCGATAAGGACGGTGTTGAAGAGCTTCATGGGAGTTTCCTTCCGCATACCATCGAACAATGGACAGTAGTATTAACGCGAATAGACAATGAAGCCGTTCGCGTCCAATCGATAGGCAGTCAAACCGTGTAAAATCACAATGTCGTCATCGTCGCAGCCGCTCTTATCCACCCTGCGCGGGTCAGCAACGGCCGGATCGCCAGTAAGCGCAAAAGGCCGCAGTGGGGCGAAAAATCACCCGCCTCACACCATTTTCTTGCACCCATCAGTTTTAGATCGCAGCGCCAATGCCGCGCAACGGCGAGCCATCATGGGGGCGGCGCCGGATAGGGCTTTTCGAGCAGGCAGATTATGCAAACGGACACACTGGCAATTGACTTCGGCACCTCCAATTCGGCGATCGCTTTGGCGTCGGAGGGCGGCGTCCGCCGCATCCCGATTGAACGCGGGGCGGAGACATTGCCCACGGCAGTTTTCTTTCCCGCCGAGGGCGGCGCGATGCGGATCGGCGCGGATGCGGCGGACGCCCTGATAGACGGCGACAGTGGGCGCTACATGCGGGCGTTGAAAAGCGTCCTGGGCGACCCTCTTCTGCATGAGATGCGCATGGTCGGCGGACGGCGCCGAACCCTCGCCGAGATCATCACCGATTTCCTCGCCGAAGTGCGGCGGCGCGCCGAAATCGCCACCGGCTTCCCTTTCCGGCGGGCGTTTTCCGGACGTCCGGTGCGGTTCCATTCAAACGCCCCGCAGCAGGACGCCCAGGCTGAGGAGGATTTGCGCGCCTGCTATTTGGCCGCTGGGTTCGAAAACGTTGAATTCCTCGCCGAGCCCGCCGCTGCGGCGATCGCGAGCCATGGCCTGGGACGCGCCGAGGATATCGGCCTGATTGTCGACATCGGTGGCGGCACATCGGATTTCTCGGTGTTTCGCAGCGCGGGCGCTTGGCCGGAGATCCTCGCCAATCACGGTGTCCGCCTAGGCGGCACCGATTTCGATCATGCGGTGGCGATGGCCCACGCGATGCCCCTGCTCGGCCTCGGCGGTCAGATGCGCCGGGAGATGGGCGAGGAGCTGCTGCCCGTGCCCCCCGCGATTTACAGCGATCTCGCCACTTGGGCGAAAATCCCGTTTCTCTACACGCCCAAAACCCAGCGGATGGCCTCGGAGATGGCCAAGCTCGCCCTCGACCGGCCCCGGTTGGAGCGTCTCGTCACGGTGCTGGGCGAACAACTCGGCCACGAACTCGCGTTTGCGGTGGAACGCGGCAAGATCGACGCCAGCGGCGACAAAGCAACCGGGCTCCTCGAGATGGGGTTCATTGAGCCAGGCCTGTCGGAAACCGTCACCGCCGACAGCCTTGACCACGTTCTGACGGATAAAAGGTCTCAGCTTCGCAAAGCCGCAGTTGATACGCTGGAGATCGCCGACATTGACCCCCGGAAAATCGGCCGCGTCATTCTCGTCGGCGGGTCGAGCCTGATGAACTTCGTCCAGAGTGAAATGCGCGCCCTCTGCCCCAACGCGGAAATCCTGCGCTCCGAAGCTTTCACCGCCGTCGTCGACGGGCTGGCCTTGGCGGCGCGGGGCTAAGAAAGCGGCGAAACGAACAGCCACCAGCTTCAGCAGTTAGGTAGTGGCGTAACGAACCACCTCATCATCTTCCTTGATGAACTCACTCACGGGCGTGGCGAGCAGGCCCAATACCATTTCCGATGGGCGGCAGAGACGAACGCCCTTCGGAGAGCAAACGATCGGCCTGTTCACGAGGACGGGGTGAGCAATCATCGCCGTCAACAGCGCCTTATCGCCAACATCCAACGACAGCAGACCAAGCTCTTCAGCAGGC
>JAHQVS010000120.1 GCA_019634215.1 Paracoccaceae bacterium
GAGTCACTCTTGGTGGAGCGCTTGCGCGCAGATGGGTCGGGCCTGTTCGTCATCGTGGCTGAGATCGAGGCCGGATTTATTGGCGCGGCGGCGTTCACACCCATGGCGATCGCTGGGGAGCGCTCCTACACCGCCGCCGCCCTGGGGCCGATCGCGACGGCGCCGAAGTTTCGCGGGCGCGGCGTCGGCGCCGGGCTGGTGCGGGCTGGACTGGCGCAGTGCCGGCGTCGCTCGGTTGGTGCGGTGTTTGTGCTTGGCGCGCCCAGCTTCTACGGCCGGTTTGGGTTCACTGCCGCCGCCGCCGCGAAAGTGGCGTCGCCTTGGGCTGGTTCTCATTTCCAGGCGCTGTCCTTGACTGATGGCGTGGAGCTGTTTGAGGGCGAGGCCCGCTATCCTGAACCGTTCTATGAGATGTTTAGTGACGAGGAGGATGGGGTGTGACGGCGATTATTTTGACCGTGTTGGGCGCGGTCGCGGGCTGGTTCGCCGCCGACAAGGGCGTGATCCGCATGAAGCCGCCAACGGCTGCGCTGGCAGGCGGTTTGGGCGCGCTGGTCGGTGGTGCGATGTTGCAGCTGTTATTGAACATCTTAGGTGCGATTCTGGGCGCGGCGATTGGCGTCGCGCTGGCGTTGGTGTTGGCGCAGGCGGCGTTTGGGCGACGTTAACTTTTCGTTTTTGGCGCCGTGTCTGGCTTGCTTTCCCGCGCCGCCTCCTTGAAGGGGCGCATCGCCGTCCGTGCTAATTTGTCGACACGCTCATTTTCGGGGTGCCCAGCGTGGCCCTTGACCCATTCCCAGGTCACCGAATGCCGCGCTTGAGCGCTGTCGAGCCGCTTCCAGAGATCGTCGTTCTTCACCGGCTTCTTATCCGCCGTAAGCCAGCCGTTACGTTTCCAGCCGTGAATCCACTGAGTGACGCCGCCTTTCACATAAGCCGAGTCCGTCACTAAAATCAGCGATGAAGGCCGCTCTAGCGCCTCCAGCGCCGCGATCGCCGCCATCAGCTCCATGCGGTTATTGGTGGTGAGCTCTTCACCGCCGGACAGCTCCCGCTCCTTCACCACCGCCTCGCCGTCGCGCGCCACCAATAGCGCACCCCATCCGCCGGGGCCCGGATTGCCGCTGCAGGCGCCATCTGTGAAGGCTAAGAGATTCATGCCTATGCCCTGGCCTGTGCTGTGAGCGCGACAGCCGCGCCGCCTTGGGGTATCCCCGCCAGGGGCGCGACGCAATGCGCTAGCGCGCCCAGCGCTTCAGCGCGCCTTGAGTTTTCTTACAAACTTGGTGGCTGGATGTCCTGACGCAGCACGCGCGGGGGTTTGAATTCGACATTTTCCACCGCAGTCTCGACCACCTCGACGGAGACGTCATACCGCTCACGGAAGGCGTCAACCACTTCGTTGACCAGGGTTTCCGGCGCGGAGGCCCCGGCGGTGACGCCGACCGCCGAGACCCCGGCCGCGAACCAATTCCAATCAATATCCGCCGCGCGCTGGACCAGGGCGGCGTGGGGGCAACCTGCTTTTGCGCCGACCTCCACTAACCGTTTCGAGTTCGACGAGTTGGGCGCGCCCACGACCAACATGGCGTCAATCTTTGGCGCCATGGCCTTCACCGCATGTTGGCGGTTGGTTGTGGCGTAACATATGTCTTCTTTGTGCGGGCCGACGATGTTGGGAAACCGCGCCTGGAGAGCGGCAACGATTTCGGCGGTGTCGTCAACGCTCAAGGTGGTTTGGGTGACGAAAGCGAGCTGATGCGAGTCGCGCACCGTCAGCGCCGCCACATCCTCGACCGACTCCACCAACAGCGCTTCGCCTTCAGGCAATTGACCCATGGTGCCAATGGTTTCCGGGTGGCCGGTGTGGCCAATCATCACCAGTTGGAGGCCGCGTTCATGGTGGCGCTGCGCCTCGATATGCACCTTGGAGACCAGCGGACAGGTGGCGTCCACATAAAGCATGTTGCGCTGTTCAGCCTCCGCTGGGACAGATTTCGGCACGCCATGGGCGGAGAACACCACCGGGCGGTCGAGAGGGCACTCTTCCAGCTCCTCGACGAACACCGCGCCTTTGGCGCGCAACCCGTCGACGACGAATTTATTATGCACAATCTCGTGGCGCACATAGACAGGCGCGCCCCATTTCTCCAGCGCCGTCTCGACAATCTTAATCGCTCGATCGACACCGGCGCAGAAGCCGCGCGGGGCGGCGAGATAGAGGGTGAGCGCCGGTTTCACGCCGTCGCCGGGGTTGTTGGGCTCGGCCATGTCTCGTGGTCCTTCCCTGGGGGAGGCGCGGTGGCGCGCTTAGAGTTAAGTTGCAAATTTCTAGGCTCAAATCTAGGCCGCGTAGGAGCCCGCCGTGATCGTAAAGGTCAACGGCTTGGGCCAAAACAGCAACGGCTGCCCTGCTCGATTTGATTGCGTTTGCAGTCAAGGGCGGCCTGGTCTGGACTTTGCTTGACATCCCGCGATGTTTCCGTTGCCGGAGTCGGAGCGCACAGGTGACGTTGTCGCACCAGATTGGAGCGGCGGCGGGCTGGATGAGAGATATGGACGCCGAGGGGGAGGCGAGAACGCCATGGAGTTTGTGTTTGCCTTAATCGGCGTGGCGGTTGCGGCGGCGGCGTATTTCATCGGCGTTAAGCGAGGCGGCTCTGGGGCGGTCTCTAAGGTTGAACGGCTGGAGACCGAGCGCGATGGGGTGGCGACGGAGTTGGGCGAGTCTCAGCTCGATCTACGCGACGCCAATGGGCGGTTGGACGAGGCGCAGACCGACATTACCGACCTCAAGACGCTGCTGGGTGAGCGTGATTTGGAAATGCGCCGCATGAACAAGCGGCTGGCGGAGGCCGTTGAGAGGGCGCGCCGGTATGGCGGCGAGCATGAGGAGGTTCGCGCCCGTATCCAGGCGGCAGTCGACGGCGAAATCTGGACCCAGACGCTCGATCCGGAGCTGCAAGAAGCCCATAACGCCCGCCGCAGTACGATCCCGATTATTGCGGTTGGCAACTTCAAGGGTGGCGTGGGCAAAACCACCATAGCGGCTAATCTAGGGGCGTATTTCGCCGATGCGGCCCCTGACACCGCCCGGCTTTCGCACCGGGTGCTGTTCATCGACATGGATTTCCAGGGGTCGCTTTCTACCACCTTGCTGAGCGTCTCAGGCGGCGAGGGCGGCAACCGCGTCACGCATTTGTTCGATGCGGACATGGAGCCGCCGCAAGCGGTCGCCACTTCTGAGCCGCTCCGCAATCGGGCGCTCAGCGGCGGCTGCCGGTTTCTGGATTGCGACTACACTGCTGCTGAGCAGGAGGAAAAGCTTTTATTTCAGTGGGTTGGCGGCGCTGAAGCGAAAGGCGACCTACGGCTTCGGCTGGCGGACATCCTGCATTCCCGGGCGGTTCAGGACAATTTCGACATGGTTATTATCGATATGCCGCCGCGCAATGGAGTCTACGCCCACAACGCGTTGGCGGCGGCGACCCATCTGATCGTCGCCACCAAGCACGACATGATCTCAGCGCAGGCGATCGGTAAATTTGTTGAATATCTTGAGGGGGTGCGCGTCAGCCTCTGCCCTCGCATGAAGCTTATCGGCATCGCTCCGACAATGCTGCGTCAGTCCGATAGCCCGCGAGGGTTCGTCGAGCCGATGATGCTGGATGCAGCCCGGCTCTGGCGCGGCGGCGGGGATGTGGCGATGTTGCCGTCGATCCCCTTGCGCACGGCCATCAGCTCCTCAGCCGGCCGGAGCTTCGCCTACCTTGAGGACATGCTGGTCCGCAAATCATTCTCTAACCTAGGTGAGGCGGTGGAGCGTCGACTGTGATATGCTGTAGATGCGGCAATCAGGAGGTCGTACGACCAAGACGCGCTTCACGAAAAGGTAATCGCTAAGGGCGCCAAGGCCGTCAATTCACAGCCTTGGCTGTGCTGGCGGTTTGATTTCTCAGTCAAGTTGAATGCTTAGGTATTTGACGTATAAGCGTTCTACTTGGTTCAATCACCGCCAAACAGTTTAGACATCGTCTTCGTAATCGTCGTCGTCCTCTTCATCCATAGGATGTTCGACGCGTCCAGGGCGTGTCTCACGGCCGACGATGCTGCGCAAATCCTCAAGATCGATGAAATTATCCGCTTGGCGTCTTAATTCATCGGCGATCATTGGTGGTTGTGACCTAATGGTCGAAACAACAGAGACGCGCACACCTTTACGTTGAATGGCCTCAACCAGAACTCGGAAGTCTCCATCGCCGGAAAACAACACCATATGGTCTATTGAATTAGCGATTTCCATGGCGTCAACGGCAAGCTCAAGGTCCATATTACCTTTGACCTTGCGGCGGCCCATTGCATCCGTGTATTCTTTCGCCGGCTTGGTCACCATGGTGAAGCCGTTGTAATCCAACCAATCAACGAGTGGGCGGATAGGTGAATACTCTTGATCTTCAACTAATGCTGTGTAGTATAAGGCTCTAACTAGCTTGCCGCGCTGCGCAAATTCAGTTCTCAATTTCTTGTAATCGATATCAAAACCGAGTGACTTCGCAGCCGCATACAGGTTCGAGCCATCTATAAACAGCGCTAACCGTTCATCGCGGTAGAACATTTTGTACTCCTAGGTGCCCGCGACATTCATCTGAAATCATAATAAGCGCGGGAAATTTGAAAGACTGATAAAGAGTGCTTCTCAACTCCAAATCTTGTGTGGTCCTTTGGTCAATTCCAGTAAACTAATCCTGTTAGCTCTAGGATCAAATTTAGAAACGCAAGATGTTAATTCGGTTAACATCTTACAGAGTGCGCTGTGCGACATATCCATGACAGATATTGTCGTCAAGCGGCGCAGTTCATGGTGGCGCACACCAGCATACCCCGCTGGCTCTGGGCCAGACTTTACCAATGCGGCAGCCGTGATTGAAACAAATTTATCTCCCGAGGCGGTATTGGCTCGGTTGCATTCTGTCGAAGCGGCTCTCGGACGGGTGCGCGCCGGTCGATGGGGCGCGCGTTTGGTGGATTTGGACTTGCTCGCGTTCGGCGATCAAGTCTTGCCGGATCGGGAGACAGTGGCGTGGTGGATGGCGCTGTCGGATGAAGAGGCCCAACGGCGCACGCCTGATCAATTGTTATTACCGCATCCCCGATTACAGGAGCGGGGGTTCGTGTTAGCTCCCTTGGCTGAAGTCGCGCCGAAATGGCGTCATCCGATCACCGGGGCGACTACAGCTGAGATGTTGGCGGCGTTGCCGGCCTCCGTGTTGGTGGGTGTCGAGAGAATGGATGAGCCCGCGCCGGAATAGGGCGAGATGCTTGCGCTGACGAGGCCACGCTATTATCTCTGAAATTGAATCTGTTTTACTAGGAGGACGCAGCATGGCGCGCGTTACGGTTGAAGACTGCATTGAGAAAGTTCCGAACCGTTTCGATCTTGTTATGCTTGCCTCCCATCGTGCGCGTTCGATTTCCGCCGGATCGCCGCCGTTGGTTGAACGCGACAACGACAAGAATCCAGTGGTAGCGCTTCGCGAGATCGCTGACGAGAAATTGTCCATTCCTGGGCTTCGGGAAGAAGCGATCGAATCCAATCAACGCCATATTGAGGTCGATGAGCCTGAAGATGATCGGATGGCTGAGATGGTCGGCGAATCATCGCCGGTCCAGGACTTGACCGAGGAAGAGTTGCTGCGCGCCCTGCAGGCGGACTTTACTTAAAGTCGCCGGGTTCACCGCTTATTCTCTCTGGCGTCAATGCGCGATCGCTGACGACGCTTGTGCGGAGAATATCTTTTGACACGATGTTTCGGGGCGTCGCGCCCGTATGATCCGGCAATTTGAACTTGTTGAAATGGTTCGCGCCTATAATCCAGGCGCGAATGAGGATTTACTCAACCGAGCCTATGTGTTCGGGGTCAAGGCGCATGGGGAACAAACCCGCGCCAGTGGTGAGCCGTATTTTAACCACCCTGTGGAGGTGGCGGCGATCCTGACGGAGTTGCGTCTCGATGACGCCACCATCGTCACTGCACTGCTTCACGACACCATCGAGGATACCGACGCCACACCGGAGGTGCTGCGCGACAATTTTGGCGAAGAGATCACCTATCTGGTCGAGGGTGTCACCAAGCTCTCGAAGCTGAAGCTGGCTTCCAAGGAAGCGGCCCAGGCGGAAAACTTCCGCAAGCTAGTGTTGGCGATGGCGCAAGATCCGCGTGTGCTATTGGTCAAGTTGGCCGATCGCCAGCACAACATGCGCACCATTGGGCATCTGCGCCCGGATAAGCGTGCCCGCATCGCGCGGGAAACCATCGAAATCTTCGCGCCGTTGGCAAGCCGTATGGGCATGCAGAAGATGTGCGACGAGTTGGAGGATCTCGCCTTCAACGTGCTGCGGCCGGACGCGCGGCAATCGATTCTAAAGCGGTTCGCACATCTTAAGCGGACCCATGGGGTCTCGATCGCGCCGCAGATCGTGTTGGCGGTAAAAGAGAAGCTCGACGCCGCCTCAGTGCAGGCCGACGTCTATGGTCGGGAGAAACGGCCGTATTCGATCTGGCGCAAGATGCAGGACAAGCGGGTCAGTTTCGAGCAGTTGTCCGACATCATCGCGTTTCGGGTGCTTGTTGACAACGAGGCGGATTGTTACCGCGCGTTAGGGGTGATTCATCAATCCTGGCGATCAATCCCAGGGCGTTTCAAAGATTATATTTCCGGCCCGAAATCAAATGGTTACCGATCCCTTCACACCACCGTGGTGGGGCCGAACGGCGCGCGCATCGAGGTCCAGATCCGTACCCGGCAAATGCATGATGTCGCTGAGACCGGCGTGGCCGCCCACTGGGCCTACAAGGGCGGCGTGCGCAGTGAGAACCCGTTCGCGGTCGATCCGCATCGGTGGTTGCGGCGTCTGGTGGATTCCGACCAAACCGCCGCTGATGACGCGCAGGAGTTCCTGACCGAAACCAAGATGGAGATGCGGTTCGATCAGGTGTTCTGCTTTACGCCCAAGGGCGAGGTCATCGAGCTGCCGCAGGGCGCCACCGCGTTGGATTTTGCGTATGCAATCCACACCGACGTTGGTCATTCGGCGGTTGGCGCCAAGGTGAACGGCGCTCGCGCACCGCTTTGGACCACGCTGCGCAACGGCCAGAGCATTGAGATCCTGCAATCCGACGGCGCGCGTCCGTCCCCGGTATGGCGGGAGATGGTCAAAACCGGCCGCGCCCGCGCCGCCATCCGCCGCACTTTGCGCGAGCAGGAGCGCGACGACGCAGCCGCCTTTGGCGGCAAGATCGTTCAGGACGCATTCGAGCGCGCTGGCGTCGCCTATTCCATGAAGGCGATGCAGACGGCGGCGGGCAAGCTGGGCCATGCCGACGGCAAGGCTTTGTTGGCGGAAGTTGGCGCGGGGCGCGTCACAGCCGCGCGCGCTTTGGAGGCGGTGTATCCCGAACGCGCCACGCCCGCCGGGGAGATCGCCTTGCGCGGCGAGGGCACCTCGATCGAGGTCGCCGTGACGCGGCGCGGCGCGGCGCCGGACGAAGAAGCCCCCCTTGTGATGCCGACGGCGCCCTGTTGCCGCCCTCTGCCTGGCGAACGCGTGGTCGCCTTGCGTGAGCCCCGTAAGGGGTTTCGTCTGCACGCGATTGACTGCGACATCCTGGCGGCGTTCGAGGGCGCAATGGAGCGCTGGCTTGACGTCAATTGGTCGTCACAAGCGGGCGAGCGTCCGGAAAATATGGTCTCGATCGCGCTGCTATTGGTTAATGAACCCGGCGCGCTTGGGCAAATTTGCACTCTTATTGGCAGTTCCGGCGCAAATATCGCCGACATGTCTTTTGTTGACCGAAAACCCGACTATTTCACCCTGCGAATGGCGCTTGAGGTGCGCGACATCCGACACCTCAACAATTTGCTGACGACGCTTAGCGCGCAACCGATTGTTACGGATGCGCGCCGGGTGCGTGAGCCGGAACATGCGGCGTTGGCGGCGCTAGAGGCGGGGCAAGATCGCCTCGGCCAAACTATCGACGATGATGCGGTGGAGGACGGCGCGCCATCTGAGGCGACGGATCCTGAGGGTGAACGGAGTTCGAAAGGCATGAGACATGATCAGCGCGCCCTCCTCTAGCCCAGGGCCGTCCGAATCGGGCTCCGACAGCTTGTCCCAAGAGGCGGCGCTGGCGGAGTTTCGAGCCGCTGGCGCGCTGTTGGAAGGCAACTTTCTGCTGTCATCCGGCTTACATAGCGGCGTCTATCTGCAATGCGCCCGTGTGATGATGGACCCTGATCGGGGGGAGCGACTCTGCAAGGCTTTGGCGGAGAAAATCAGCTTGGAGCAGGCGCAAATCAGTGATTTGTCGTTAGATCTGTGCGTCTCTCCAGCCATGGGGGCCGTGATTGTGGGGTATGAGACCGCACGTCACCTCGGATTGCGCTCAATGTTTATGGAACGCCCCGAAGGGGTGTTTGAGCTGCGGCGCGGCTTCGAGATGCCTGAGGGCGCGCGGTGTTTAATGATAGAAGATGTTGTCACCACGGGGAAATCCTCCCGTGAGTGTATCAAAGCGATTGAAAACAGCGGAGGCCGGGTCGTCGGCGCTGCTTGCTTGGTCGATCGCAGCGGCGGCGCCGCCGACCTTGGAACGCGCCTCACCTCGCTGATACAGATAGACGCGCCGACTTATAGCGCCGATAATCTGCCCCTGGACTTGGCCAGTCTCCCCGCAGTGAAGCCGGGAAGCCGCGCGGCCCTCGATCTTGGATCTAAAGGATCATGATTTTTAAACGTCGCGAAAAGCTGCCCTTTTGGACGCGCATGCGCGATCTCGTTGCCCCGCCCAAGGGATGGCGCCGTGGATTCAAATATATCGGTAAGCGTGTTCAACGGCTGCCCGATACGCCGCATCGAATCGCTCTTGGCTTTGCATGCGGGGCGATGGCGTCGTTTACGCCGTTCTTCACGTTGCATATCTTCGTAGCGGCGTTTTATGGCTGGATCGTGCGCGGCAATATTATCTCCGCCGCCTTCGGCACCATCGTCGGCAATCCGATCTCATTTCCGCTCATCGCAACAGCTTGCATGAGCACAGGCAATTTCCTGCTGATGCGCGCCGGTGGGGGTGATTATTCGAGCAAGCTCACCTTCGAGTACGCATGGAATTTCCCCTTCGATTTCTTCGAGAGCATATTTACGCCATACTTAGTTGGGGGCATTATTCCGGGATTGCTAGCGGCTGTCGCAAGTTACTTCCTGTTGCGACCGCTTGTCGCGCGTTTTCAGCAAAAACGGCGCGATTTGCTCTCTTCGCGGGCCCGGGAATTGGTCAATCGCCGCCAACGTCCAGCGCCGCCGCAGCTGGAGCTTGCCTCCTCGGCGCCGCTGGTCTCAGGGCGAGAGCATAGCGGCGCCAACGACGCCAATGGTTCGAGCCTTCGCGAGGCTCAAGACCCGGAGATTGACCCTGCCCTCGCGGTCAACCCAACCGCTGCGTTCCCTTCGGCGACCGATTGGCCCGAACGCAAGGTGGGGTGAGAAATGCCGCCTGTCTCGCAGCCCGCAGGGCCATTGCGCCTGGGGGTGAACATTGATCACGTCGCCACCTTGCGCAATGCGAGGGGCGGGAGCCACCCCGATCCAGTGCGCGCCATGCGCGTGGTGGAGGCCGCTGGAGCTGACGGCGTCACCGTACATTTGCGTGAAGATCGCCGGCATATCATAGACAGCGACGTCGAGCGCCTGATGGCTGAGCTGCCGTTGCCGCTTAACTTTGAAATGGCGGCGACCCAGGAGATGCGTGAGATTGCGCTGCGACTGCGCCCGAATGCGGTTTGCATAGTGCCGGAACGACGCGAAGAACGCACCACCGAGGGCGGGCTAGAGGTTGTTGCTGAGCATAATCGCTTGGGCGATTTCATAACGCCGTTGCGGGAGGATGGCCGCCGGATCTCACTCTTCATCGAAGCCGACCCCCGCCAGATCGACGCCTCCGCGCGGGTGAACGCCGATATTGTCGAGCTGCACACCGGCCGCTTTTGCGAAGCGGTGGCGGGAGGGCGTGAGGCGGATGCGGACAAAGAGCTGAAGCGCTTATCGGAAGGCGCTCAGTTGGCGCATGAGCTGGGTTTGGAGGTTCATGCCGGCCATGGCCTCGATTTCGACAGTGTCGGCCCTGTGGCGGCGCTTCCGCAGGTGGTGGAGCTGAATATCGGCCATTTTCTTGTCGGCGAAGCGCTCTTCATGGGCCTTGAGGGGGCGATCCGAGAGATGAGGGCGCGCATGGACACTGCTCGCCGCGCCGCCTTCAATGAAAATGTGCCGGAGTGATCGTTTGGGGCGATCTTTGGCTGGCTTTGGCCGCCTATGTGGTGATGACGGCCAGCCCCGGCCCAGCGACGCTCTCCATTCTCGCCACGGCCGCTGCTGACGGCCGCAGCGCCGCCTTATCTCTGGCGGCTGGGGTGCTGTGTGGCTCGGTTTTGTGGGGCTTGGTCGCCGCTGGTGGATTGGGCGTGTTGTTGGCGACCTTCGGTTGGGTGCTGACCGCGTTAAAGATCCTGGGCGGGCTGTATCTGTTGTGGCTGGCTTGGGGCGCGGCGCGGCGGGCGATCTCGCCGACTCTGCCGGCCTTCAGCAGTTCCATCACGGACCCAAGGGCGTTTCGGCGTGGCTTGGCGCTGCACCTGACCAACCCGAAAGCGGTGTTCTCTTGGGCGGCGGTGATCACGCTAGGGTTGGAACAATCCGACAGCTACGGCCAAATCGGGGTGCTCTTGGCCTGCTGCGCTGGCTTAGGAGCCGCGATATTCGGCGGGTATGCAATTGTATTTTCGACAAGTTGGAGTCGGGCGATCTACATCCGCTCCCGCAGAATGATCGAAACCCTGCTCGCGGGTTTGTTTGCCGCCGCCGGGCTGAACCTGCTTGCGACGAGAGGGTAAGGGAGCGCGATGATCATCGGCATCGGCTCCGATCTGTGCGACATCAGGCGCATCCAGAAAACCTTGGAGCGCTTTGGCGAGCGGTTCACCAACCGCGTTTTCACTGAAATTGAGCGAGCGAAATCTGATCGCCGCGCCGCTCGGGCGGAAAGCTACGCTAGGCGCTGGGCCGCCAAGGAGGCGTGCTCCAAAGCGCTGGGCACCGGGCTGAAGATGGGCGTGGCGTGGCGGGAGATGGAGGTGGTGAATCTGCCCTCGGGACAGCCAACCATGCGACTCTATGGCGGTGCGGCGGAGCGTTTGGCGCGGATGACGCCCCAAGGGAGGATCTGCCGCCTGCATGTCACCATGACTGACGATCCGCCCTATGCGCAGGCGTTTGTTGTGATTGAGGCGTTGTCGATGGAGGATCACGCCTTGTTTGCGGGGAGCGGGACTGTCATGACGCCTTTGGGTCCCGTGTCCGACCCGACCTCGCCTTGACATCGTCAGTGCTGTCTCCGACAAAGCCAAGCGCCGAGACAGAAGGAAATTTCGCGTGTCAAATAACACCTCACCGGCGCGTGCGGCGGAAAAGCCAAAGGAGTCCTTTGGCGAAATCGTGCGCACAATCATCTATGCGTTGTTGATCGCGTTGGTGTTTCGCACGGTTTTATTCCAACCGTTCTCGATTCCGTCAGGTTCGATGAAGTCGACTCTCCTGATTGGCGATTATTTGTTTGTTTCAAAATACTCTTACGGATACTCGCGTTACTCGCTGCCCTATGGTTATTTATTGCCAGAGGGTTTCCTCGGCGACCGATTGTTTTTTTCGGAGCCTGAGCGCGGCGATGTAATTGTATTCAAGAAGCCAACTGAAGATGAAACCGACTATATAAAGCGGTTAGTGGGGCTTCCTGGCGATGTAATCAAGGTGCGGCAAGGTGTTCTGCACATCAATGGCGAACCGGTGAAAATTGAGAAGGTGGAGCCGTTCGTCGAGGCGAGAACCACTTATCGCTCTCAGGCTTGCGACCCGGCTGAATCAACTCCCCGAATATGTATTAAGCAACGTTTCATCGAGACGTTGCCAAACAAAGTCGCGCATGTGGTGTTGGACGCGAACGGGCCGAATGCGCCGAGCGACAACACTTCCGAGTTCCGGGTGCCTCAGGGGCAATACTTCTTCATGGGCGACAACCGCGACAACTCTCAGGACAGCCGGATGTCTTTGGGCTTCGTGCCCCGTGAGAATCTTGTCGGCCGGGCTGAAATGGTGCTGATCTCTTCAGAAGGCGCATTTTGGGAAGTCTGGAAGTGGCGGGGCGACCGGTTCTTCACATGGATCAATTGACCGCGCGTCGCGATGTTGCGGCCCGAGGTGTCTGGCCGCTCTGGGCCGTGGTGGCGTTTTGGGCGGGCGTGGTGGTGGCTTGCTCGCCAATCACGACATGGTTTGGGGCTGGGATTGGCGCGCAGTTGATTGGCTACCGGCATTTTAGCATACCGTCTGGCTCAATGAAGCCGACATTGTTGATCGGAGATCGTGTTCTTGTTGCGCCCTTTTCC
>JAHQVS010000121.1 GCA_019634215.1 Paracoccaceae bacterium
CCTAGCTATGTCAGCATCGAGTCTTGGTTGGATACGATTTCTCACCACAAGAATGTGCACCCTCCTGGCGAGTCCTGGGAGCGGGTGTCAGCGCGTTTGCCGAACACAACGCTGACCCTCCATTATCATCGCAATATCGATGATCTGACCAACTCAAAGCTCTCGGCCGTATATCAGACCATCGGCTCGCTGGTGGGCGGTTTGGCGGTGGCGTTCGGCGCCTTGTGCTTGTTAGGGAGTCGGCTGATGCTGAACCCGTACAAGGCGCTGCAGGCGTCGCGCGAGTCTCTCAAGGAGAGCAACGAGGCGTTGCAGTACAGCGCGTTTCATGACGCCCTGACCGGTTTGGCGAACCGGCGCGGCTTGGAAGCGCATCTGGATAAGCTGGAGATGGAGCGGCGCCAAAATGGCGGCGGCCTCGCGGTGATGCATCTCGACCTCGATCGCTTCAAGCAAATCAACGACACGCTTGGCCATGCGGCGGGCGACCATGTGCTGACAGAGGTCGCCAAGCTGCTGCGGGAGAATGTCGGCCCTGAGGATTTTGTCGCTCGGATCGGCGGCGATGAGTTTGTGATCGTGGCGCCTTCCGTCTCCAACGTGGAGGCCCTGAAGACGCGGGCGCAGGGCATCATCGAGGCGACGCGGCGCCCAGTGCCCTATGAGGAGCATCAGTGCCGGTTTGGCGCGAGCATCGGCGTCGCCTGCGGCGAGGGGAGACGGCTGGACGCCAAGAAGCTGTTGGTCAACGCTGATATCGCGCTGTATCGCGCCAAGCGCCAGGGCCGCAACGCGGCGGTATTATTCTCACAGGAGGATGAAGCCGAGGTGCGGCTGCGCAAGACACTCACCGACGAGTTGCGCTCGGCCCTCGATCATGGCGAGTTTTTTGCGGTTTACCAGCCGCAGGTCGACGCCAAGACCTTGGAGATTGTGGGTGTCGAGGCTTTGGCCCGGTGGCGGCATCCGACCCGAGGCGTGCTGGCCCCGGCGGCGTTTCTGCAGGTGGCGGAGGATTTGGGCGTCGTCTCGGAAATCGATGAGCGCATCCTGGACTGCGCCATGCGCGACAGCGCCGTGTTCAAGGAGGCTGGCTTCAAGCGGCCTAAGGTGTCCGTGAACGTCTCCTTGCGCCGATTGCGCGACGATCAGTTGCTGCAAAAGGTCAAAAAACTGAACTTCGAGCGCGGAGCGTTGGTGTTTGAGCTGTTGGAGTCGATATTTCTCGACGACACCGACGCGGTCCTTCAGCACAATATCGACACCTTGCGGGAGATGGGCGTCGAGATTGAGATTGACGATTTCGGCACCGGCCACGCCTCAATGATGAGCTTGGTGCGCCTCGGGCCGGACAAGCTGAAGATCGACCGGCAATTCATCCAGCCTTTGATCGACTCGCCTGTGAGTCAGCGGCTGGTGGCCTCGATGCTGGAGATCGCCGAGGCGCTGGAGATCGGCGTGGTGGCCGAGGGTGTCGAGACCTTGGAGCATGTCGAGCTGTTGCGGGACATGGGGTGCGAGGTGCTGCAAGGCTACGCTTTGGCCAAGCCGATGCCGACTGATCAGTTGGTGCATTGGTTGCGCGACGGCGGCGCGACTCGGCTTTTATCCACAGAAGCGCTCAGCGCCTGCGACCACCTTTTCCCTGTTTCATAGGCGAATGGCGCACTTTTGAGCACGTTATGGAACACTGCGTCCTTTGCGCCGCACAATGGTTAATCTCATGCTCGTATAATGGCGCCTAAGGGGCGAATGAGTTAAGCCTCCACTTACCTAAAAGGAGAGTATTCAATTGTATGAAAAACCGTGTATCCTAATGCGCGGTTCTCATAACAATACGGCGGTTTGTGATGGGGAATGTCTCAGATTTTTCTTCGGTCTTCATTGAACGACGGCTCGAAGCCGCGTTGGAGGCCGATGCTGATGGCGAATACGAGACTGCGTTGGGCGAAGTTCAACGTGCTCTTCATGTAAATCCGCATGAACCACGCGCTGAGGCTCTGGCGGCAGTATACTCTGCGTTATTGGATGATGAACGGGATGCATTGCGTCATGCGCACAGCGCGCTAAGCCGCGCGCCGGTTTCGGCGGAGGTCGCCTATTGGGCCGCAGTGGCGCGCCATGTGGTCGGGGCTCAGGCGGGCGCGCTGGAGGCGTTAGAGATCGTCCTGGCGTTGGAGCCGGGCGACCCGGACGCGCGCATGCTGTCCGAGCGTTGCCATGAGGCGATGACAAACAGCTGCTGAGACGCCCGCGCCACCCTCTTCAGGCCGGCCTTTGCAGCTGGCCTGTGATGGAATGATGAGGGTTAGTTCGAGGATGCGGTGAACCACCGGCTGGCGGCTTCCTCCAAGGCTCCATCGCTACGCATTTCCGACACCGCCCCTTTGATCAGATAAAACAGCTCATCGTCGCCGGATTCGATTGCGACGCCAACCGGGTCCAAAAACAACGGCTGCCCGATCAGTTTAATGTCGGCGCCATCCGAGAGGGCTTGCCGCGCCACTGGCAGCGAGGTCAGTGCGATGTCGAGGCCGGAGCCTCCCTGAACCAGGGCGGAGAGCACGGCGTTATCGGTCTCGTAGCGCCGGATCGTGGCGCCCGCGAAGGCTTTGGCGGCGAGGCCGCCCTGAGCCTGTATCTCCAGCGTGCCGGACAGATAGGCGTCAAAGGTGGTGGCCTCGGCCACCCCTACGGTCGCGTCTAGGGTATCGACGTCGGCGGGGTTGGTGATGCGATCGTCGTCGGCGCGGGCGACCAGGACCGCCGGGAGATAGGTGTATGTCGCGGGGAACGCCAATTCCTCACCGCGCGGCGACACCGGAGAGACGCCGCCCACCACCACGTCCCAGCGCCCGGCCCAGTCACCGGAGGCGATGTCGCGCCAGCCCGGGGTGACGAAAGTGACCCCAACACCAATCCGCTTCGCCAGCTCCCGCGCGATATCGACGTTGAAGCCGCCGAATGCGCCTTCGACATCCACGAAAGACAGGGGCGGGTCGGCGGGGTCAGTAGCGACCACAATGGTTTTATTGGTACGGATACGGTCGAGCACGTCGCCAGCTGTCGCCGGGGCGGGGAGCGTCAACATTGTCGCCACGGCGGCTAAGACAGCGTTTCGCGTCGCTTTCGGCCCGGAAAACCGCGCACAGTGTTCCTGAAAGCGCTCTAGACTGGCGGGGAGGAAGGATCTGATCACGGGCGGGGCTCCTAACAAAACGCTCAACGCTGACGCAGGAAATAAAACTCACCGGTCATGGACGAGGTGGTCCAAGGGTTCTGCCGGTTTTGAGTCTGATCAGCCACCGATTTGCGCATGCGCTTCATGGCGGCCTCAACCTCAACATCTGGCACGGGGATCATTTCTGCTAAGGCGGTGGTGAACGGGCTGTTTGCCCCAATTCCGTCCTCGGCGACGTCTCCTGGGGCGGTTGCGTAGCTGATTAAGGTGCCTGCGGGGCCTCCCATCCGCGCCAACCCGCGTGTGGCGCTGGAGCGGTTGAAGGCGTTTTCGAATGGATTGTCGCGGCAGGCGTCAAGGAACAGCATGTTCACTGCTGCGCCGGCTTGTCCCATTTGCACCAGCGCGGTGTTCGCGGGCACACCCTCAATCTCAATATCGGCCTCGGAATTAATATTGGCGTCCACTGGCAGAAGATAATTGACACCGTCGACCTGAACGCCATGGCCGGCGAAGTAAAACAGCCCGACCTTGCGATTAGGGGCGGCGGAAAGCTGTTGGCCGAAGTCGCTGATCTTGCGCTTCATCTGCTTGAAATCGAGGTCTAGGCCCTCGATTACCTCAAAACCGGCGTCACGCAGGGTATCTATCATCAGCGCGGCGTCGTTCACCGGGTTGCGTAGCGGGGCTAGGCCGTTGTTGTAGTTGGAATTGCCGATCACCAGCGCCACGCGGCTTTGATTTTCCGGCACATAGGCGGTGGTCAACACTGGCGGCGGTGTGACGGCCGGGGTGGCGGTTTGCGGTGGCGTTTGAGTCGTCGTGCGGTTGGCCGCCATGGCGCAGATTTTCTCGACATTGTCGGCGCAGCGGTCGATCTCGATGAATTCCGCGTCGCAGTCGATCGAGGTGTCGTTGTTGAACGGGTTGAGGCAGGCCTCGCTCATCGAACCCTCGCAATAGCCGAGCGGGTCGGCGCAATAAGCGGGAATGGCGGGCTGGGCGGCGGCGAACGGGGCGGCGAGCGCGACGGCCAGCGCCAGTATCCAAGGGCGCGGGCGGGCGTGGAGCGGTCTCAACATCGGCGTTTCCTTCGGCTGCCAGGCGGGCGCGAGCGTATGTTGGAGGGACGATGCCGGGCAATTCAAACGAGGTAAAGCCGTAGTTTGCCGCGTTTTCACGTCACATGAGCGTCAACTTATCTCAATAACGGTCAGCTCCGGCGGCGCACCGATCCGCACCGGCAATACCGAACAGCCGAGCCCGGCGGAAATCACCAGCGAACGACCCTCCTCCTTGATCAAGCCGTGCAAATAGCGGCTCCCATAACGGGACGGGATGAACGGCGCCCAGCCCATCAGCCGGATCTGACCGGCGTGGGTGTGGCCGGACAGGGTGAGGCCAACCCGGCTGGGAACTTTGGGGAAGATGTCAGGCTCATGAGCGAGCAGAATCGCCGGGGCGTCTTCGTTCATCTGGGCCAGGGTCGCAGGCAAATCGTCGACGCCCTGATTGGGGCGGACCGCCCATTGGTCGCCAAGGCCGAGCAACCAAAATGGCCGCTTGCTCCATTCGAGGCGCAGAGCCTGGTTCTCAAGAACCGGAATACCTTCATTTTCAAAAGCTTGGTGCAGCTTGATTGGCCCGACGGCCTCGCCCCTCCGCAGGCGGCGGCGGGTTTCTTTATCATACCACCAATCATGGTTGCCCATCACCGCATAGCGGCCGAGCGGCGCGCTGAGACCGGCTAACACACGGGCGATCTCAGCGTCTGGCGGGTGGCGTTGGACCATGGGATGGGTGGCGACATAATCGCCGAGCAGTACGGTCAGGTCAGGCTTCAGCGCGTTTGCCGTCTCAACAAGACCGGCGAGGCGAGACAGGCCCATAAACGGCTCGCCGACATGAGGATCCGCGACGGCGACGATCCGCAGGGGCGGGCGGGGGGCCCAATTGCGCAGGGCGACAGCGTGCCGCTCAACCACAAGCCGCAGCATCGGCTCGACGCCGAACGCGTAGCCGACAGCACCCGTTGAGGTTGCGGCCAAGCCTCCGAGCCAACGAAAGAATCCTCGACGGGTCATGGATGAGGAAAAATCACGCCGGTATGTTCGGCGCAAGAGGCGGCGCAAGAGGCGGCGCAAGAGGATGACGCTACGTCAGTAGGCGAGATCGTATCCTGGCGCCGAATTCGCTTGCTGTTTAAGCCAACTTGACGCCAAGCCGGGCGCCGCCCAGCTTTAACGGTCGCCAATGGAAAGGATTCTCGATGAGGCTCTGCGTGTTTTGCGGCTCCCGCCCGGGAACCGATCCGGATTATGCCGCTGCGGCGGTTGAAATGGGACGGTTGTTGGCGCGGCGCGGTGTGGGTTTGGTGTATGGCGGCGGCCGCGTCGGCCTGATGGGGGTCGTCGCTGATGCGGCGATGTCGGCGGGAGGCGAGGTGATTGGGGTGATCCCGCGCGCCCTGGCCGAGCGTGAGATTGAGCATCGCGGTCTGACCGAGAACCATATCGTCGAGACCATGCACGAGCGCAAGGCGCTTATGGCCGAGCTTTCTGACGGGTTCGTAGCGCTGCCCGGCGGCGCTGGCACCTTGGAGGAGATTTTCGAGCAGTGGACCTGGGTGCAACTCGGCATTCATGACAAGCCCTGCGGTTTTCTGAATGTGAAGGGCTATTACGATCCTCTCAAGGCGATGGTGGATCTTATGACCAAGCAGGGGTTCTTGCAGCCGGAGCACGCCGCCCTCTCCACCTTCTCCGACAGGGTTGAGGACATCCTGGCCGCTTTCGCCGCGTTCAGCCCGCCGGACCGAATTTGGCGCTCTCAATCTGAACGGCCACGGCCCTGATCCCAGGCTTGGGGATACAGGTGGGAAGGAAATGACGCTTTCTGAAATAGCGCCGCCGCCGCGCGGCTGGGCGCGGGGGCTGGCGCGAGCGGCGGTGTGGCTCATAGTCGGCGCGGTCACTACAGGCCTGTTGGCGTGGTTCTGGATGGGGGCGGCCATAGAGGCGCTGGAC
>JAHQVS010000122.1 GCA_019634215.1 Paracoccaceae bacterium
CCTCGACGCTGCTCTATCTGGATGTGACCCAAACCTCGCCGCTGAGCGCCTATGGCGCGCGCCTGGGCTATCGCGCGCGACGGTGGCAGTTCGACCCTTATCTGCATTTCCACGGCTATCTGACGCCGGGGCGCGATATGCTGAATCTGTCGAATTACCAGCTCCAGCCTGCGCTAACCTATTTCCGCGCCAAATTGCGCTGCCCAGCGCCCTGCCAGTATCCAGCGGTCGAGAATATTCCCTTCAAGCTGATTGCGGGCGACACGGCCTCGGCGCGAACCGACATGGCGGCTCTTCGCGCCGTCATCGGCCGCCCGATAGATCACATCGTCATTCATTGGGGAGAAACGCCGCCAGCTGCGGATTTGCAGCAGCGAATGATGACGGCCCTAGGAGCGGACTACCGCACCAACGCCTTTGCGGCTGAGAGCCGGTTCGAATGGTTGACGCGCACCGCCCCATAGCGGTGCGCGCAACGCTTACTTCTTGGCTGGCTTGGCTTACTTCTTGGTGAGCTTGCCGCTGGCGTCCTTGAACAGGGTGCCAGCCGGAGCCTTTTTCAAGATTTCCTTAGCGTAAACCTTGCCGATCTCCTCCACCGGAGCGCTCACATCCTTGGCGCGCTTGGTGTAGATCTCCATCCGCTTGGCGTTGACTTGGCTGGCCAGCGTTTTCGCCGCGGCAGGCGCATTGCCCTGAGCCTCAACCCGGCCATCAAACCGCTCGACGATCAGGCCAGCGGCGCGGAAATCATCCAATGGTGAAGCCATCGCCGGTGTGGCCATGAAAAGCGACGCGACGCACAGCATCGTAGCCGCCAGAATGTTCAGAGCTTGCTTAGAAAATGTCTGGCGCATTCTCGATGTCCTTTTCAGCCTGCTCCTCAACCTTCACCCGCACCTCGGCGTCAAGCTTGACGTTGAGGTTAATGGTGATGGGCTCCTGCGGCGCCTGAACCTGCACGGTGGGCGTACAGGCGGCGGCGCCGCCGAGCAGCCCCATGAATAAAATTAGCGCACGTGTCGTCGACAAGACGATCCTCCAGCCTTTAGCGGCGATGATGACAATTGCGTACACTGAATATCCACGCACGAGAACGGATGTTTGGTCGCGAAAAATTAATCATGGCAAACCGAGGCCGCCTTGAAACAGATCGCCGCCAATCCGCCTGCCCTCGCGCACGGCGGAGAGGATTGGCTCCAGGTTGCCGGTGAGCGTGACGTTGAAGCGGAATGGGTAGTTGTCGAGCACAGCCGGGTTGGCGCCGTCGAGACCGATCGCCAAGCTCAGATCCTCGCCCACCGGCTGATTCAGATCGATGGTGAGGGAGGTGTAATGAAAATCCTCCAACGCCTCGACGGTCAAACGCACTTGCTCGGCGGCGGTGACCAATTGCTCGCGCGCCGGCCCCCAATCCACTTTCACCACGCCCGGCACGCTAGAGGCCACAGCGCCCTCGACGATGGCGACGCCCTCCTCCTGAAAAGCGATTGGGATCACGCCGGTTAACCGCCCGGTGCCCGAGACCCCGCTGATCAGCCATTGCTTCAGCAACCGGTCGATATCGATATCCTGAATAGCGACGTTGAGGGGCTCGATGCTGATCGCGTTACGCCATTGCGCGTTCTCGACGCCGACCTGACCATCTGCAAGGTCCGCAGTGAAGGTCTCCAGCGTGGTGATCACCGCATCGCCATCGGGGGCGAGATTGAAGCGCAGGCTGGGATTGTCGAGCGGCACGCCGAGCACCACTTTGTCCGCCGATATCTCCTGTGCGCCATCAGTGCGGAGCGACGGCAGCGCCAAGACGACGCCGCCGTTCATGTTAGTGACGTCGGCGATGTCGCTGCTCATGGTCAGCTTGTCGAAGCTCAGCTCCAATTTGCCGCCGTCAAGCCCCGTCTCGCCAAAGCGGGCGCGGCCGCCGAGGGTGACGGCGCCGCGCGCATCACGAAACAGCTTGGCGATCCCGCCGAAGGCTTCGGGCTGCAAGCCGCCCTTCTCGAAGGTTATGGTGGTTGAGGGCACGGTCGCCGAGCCGGTGAAGGCGGCCATATCAGCCGAAATACTGACTGGAAACCGCACCCCGGACCGGCGCGGACGCACCGAACCACCCAGTTTCGCGGCGTCGCCATCGCGCGCTCCCTTCAGGGCGATGTTGAGCGGCCCGTGGCGGGTCGGCTTTGAGATGTCGGCGGCCACCATCGCAAGCGACATCGGCGTGGACTCAGATGTGGTCAGCAACGGCAGCTCGGCCGCGACGCTGCCAAGGGCGTAGCCGTATTGCGGCAGGGCGGCGCTTGCCTTCTCCAGCTTCAGCGTCATCGCCTCCGCATCCATGGTCAATTCAGCCGCGCCAGCGCCGCCGCGCAGGCGAATATCATCGCCGCCTTCTACAATCACGTTACCATTCAGAGACTTAACTTCAGCTACGAGGTCAAGCACGACCCCGTCGCCTGTATCTCCGACCGTCAGCTTTTCAAGCGTGGCGGTGGCTTCACCGCTGGATTTGAACAGCCCCATGGCCTGGGCGTCAGCCGCCGTGAGGAGAAAGCCCGACACCACCTCCAACAACCACCCATCCGCGTCCAGCTTCACCTCAGCCTCCCCTTGCGCACGGGTGGCCTGTGCGCTGAATTCCGGGATCACGGCGTCAAGCAGCGCGGCGTCGAGCATCACGGTCGCTCCAAACACGCCTGTGCCGACATCAACGCCCGCCTCGCCGGAAACACCCGCCTGCTCGACGATGCCGCTGATCACGACACCCTCCTCCGTCAAAGCGGGCGGGACGGCGAGAGGCAAGGCGGTGACGGCGCTCTCAAAAGTCACCTGCGCTGGCTCGGTTAACGCGTAGTCGGCGTCATGGGAGAGTTTAGCGCCGCCCGTGATCTCCAACCGCGCGTCGGCGATGCTCGCCGTCAGGTTCGGCGAAAGAGACAAAACGCCGGGCCGCACGGCGTCCTCGGCCGCTCCTTCTGGGGTCCATTGCGCCAATTCGCCTTGCGCTAACGTCGCCTCAGCGACGGAATCAGCGCCCACCGCAACCCCTAAATCGGCCCAGGGCGCACCGGAGAGGGACACTGTCGCGGCCCGCGTCAAGGCGAAGCTCAGCCCCTCAGACCCGCCCATCAGCGACCAGGCCAGATCCGCCGACGCCGCAGCGCCAGCCTCCGTGGCCGCTTGATCCAGCACCATCTCGCCGGTAAGCGCGATTTCACGCGGGGCGGCGATCCGTGGCCATGGCACTTCCGCCAGGATGGCGTCCCCCACCACCGTGAAGCGCGCCGTACCCGAATTGGGCGCCACCGCCTCTGGCAACGCCGCGCGCCATATCTCCACCGGGATCTCGCCAAGGTCGATCACGCCCTCGCCATCCACGACCAACCGCCGCCCCGCGCCCGCCGCCGACGGCGGCGCCAACTCCGCCACCACGGACGCTTTCGAAAGCGGCAGGGCGATTTGCGCATTCAGGTCGCCGACCATGCCTACCTCGGTTTGATCGAAGGCCGCCGACAGCGTGATCTCCCCAGGCTCCGGTTCGGTCACCCGGATCACGGCGTCGCGGATCTCGATGCGATCGACATCCACGCCGGCGCCGCCGGAGGCGTCTCCGTCCTCCGCCGCGCCGCCGGTCAACTGCGCCACCGCCTCGTTCAGGGTCCCCTCGACCTGATATCGCGCGCCGTCGATCGTCACCCGGCTCAAACCGCCGCCGAGCAGCCCGAACAGCGAATAGCCCAACCGCAGCTTATCAACTTCCGGCAAACCGGGGCCGAGGCGGACATTCTCCACCACCGCCTCGCTCCAACCGACATCCACGACCTGAAATGAGGCGTCCTCAACCCCGTTCGAGGCCAAAAGCTGCTTCGCCGTGGTCGCGACGATGGATGCGCGCAGCACCACCACCACCGACAGCACCGCGACCACCACCAGCGTCGCCACCAGAAAGCGCCGCCAAAAACGGCTGAGTTGAACCTCTGGGACCTCGATATTGGGAATTTCGACCTTTGGGATCTCAAACTTAGGCATTGCGCCCCGTTCCCCCTGTTTTCACGCCTGACGACACTGTTAACCACCGACACCAATCGGGCCTATCTAATATCGCGCCTGCGCACCACCAGATCCGCGCCTCTCCTTGGCGGTGACAACGCCTGGATTGCGGCCCGCTATCCTCCATCCCTCAAGTGCGACTAATTCTCAATTGCATTGACATTTTGAGAATCGCTCTCATATTCATTCTCACAAAGACGTTGTGATCCGGCAGGAAAAGCCCGCCTACAGGTTTGGAGACCGCATGAGCCGCCCCAAGGCGATGACAAAACGCAGTTTTTTGTGGCGCGGCGCCACCGCCGTCGGCCTGATCGCGTTGGGCCCCTGGGGCTTCTCAAGCGCCGCCGAGGCGCAAGTCGCCTCCGAGCCGCTGAAGCTGGTCGCCACCACCGGCATGATCGCTGACGCCGCCCGTAAGATCGGCGGCGATCACGTCCGAGTGACCGCGCTCATGGGCCCTGGGGTCGACCCGCACGCCTACCGCCAGACCCGCAGCGACATCGTCGCCATGGCCAAGGCCGACCTCGTGCTGTGGCACGGCCTTTACCTTGAAGCGCAGATGGAGGATTTTTTCGTCCAACTCGCCCGCAAAACCCGAGTGGTTGCGGTCGCCGAAGCGCTGCCGAAAGGCGTGCTGATTGGCCACGATGACTACGCTGACAAATTCGACCCGCATGTGTGGATGGACCCGCGCCTCTGGTCAAACGCCGTCTTGGCGGTGCGCGACGCGCTGACCGAGGCGCGCCCAGAGCAGGCGAGCGACTTCGCAACCGCCGCTGAAGAGCATCTTGCCGAGCTGCGCGAGCTGGCGGCCTACGCCGACGACGTCCTCGCCACCGTTCCCCCAGAAAGCCGGGTGCTCCTCACCGCCCACGACGCCTTTAACTATTTCGGCCGCGCCTACGGCTTCGAGGTGCTCGGCGTGCAAGGCATCTCCACCGAAAGCGAGGCCGGTTTAAACCGTATCTCCGCGCTGGTGGAGACGCTGGTGACGCGCAAAATCGGCGCGGTGTTCGTGGAATCCTCTGTCTCCGACCGCAACCTGCGCGCCCTGATCGAGGGCGCGGCGGCGCAAGGCTGGACGGTTAAAATCGGCGGCGAGCTGTACTCCGACGCCATGGGGCCGCCCGGAACCTATGAGGGCGCCTATCTCGGCATGATCGACCACAACGTCACCACCATCGCCCGCGCCCTTGGCGGCGCAGCGCCGGAGGCGGGCCGTCTCGGCCGCCTCGGCGCCAGCTGATTGGACCTTTAATGACCCCCGCCACCCTCGAACTCGCCTTTGACCACAACCGCTCCTGGGACACGGCGCCCGATCCGGCCCAGGCGCCCGCTCTCTCGGTCGGCAGCCTGACCGCGACCTACGACGACAAGCCGGCGGTGTTCTCGGTCGACGCCGCGTTTCCGGCGGGGCGGATGTCGGCGATCATCGGCCCGAACGGAGCCGGTAAATCCACTCTGCTCAAAGCAGCACTCGGCCTGATTCACACCCTCTCCGGCGCCGTCGCCGTGTTTGGGGAGCCGATGAAGACCGCCCGCCGCCGGGTCGCCTATGTGCCCCAGCGCGCCAGCGTCGATTGGGACTTTCCGACCCGCGTGATCGACGTGGTGATGATGGGTCTTTACCGCGACCTCGGCCTGTTGGGCTTCATCCGCCAAAGCCATCGCGACGCCGCCCGCGCCTGTCTGGAGCGGGTCGGCATGGCCGATTTCGCCGAGCGCCAGATCGGCCAGCTCTCCGGCGGACAGCAGCAGAGGGTGTTCCTCGCCCGCGCCTTGGCGCAAGGGGCGGATCTTTACCTTCTGGACGAGCCCTTCGCTGGCGTCGACGCCGCCACCGAGCGCGCCATCATCAAGGTGCTGAAATCGCTGAAGGACGAAGGCAAAAGCGTGGTCGTCGTCCACCATGATCTGGCGACAGTCACCGACTATTTCGATTACGTCCTGATGATCGCCACCCGCAAGATCGTGGAAGGCCCGATCACCGAGGTTTTCACCGCCGAGAACCTGCAAGCGACCTATGGCGGCCGCCTCGCCGAGGCGCATATCGATCAACTGCGCCTCCACAGCGCATGACCGATCAATGCATGACCGGCTCATGACTGATCCTGGCGCCCTCGCCCTACTGCTCGACGCGCTAACGCTGCAAGCTGGTTACAACGCCGCCTTGGTGGCGGTCGGCGCGGCGCTGCTCGGCGCGGCGGCGGGCGGCGGCGGCGCGTTTCTGGTGCTACGTAAGCGCGCTCTGGTCAGCGACGCGGTCGCCCACGCGACCCTGCCCGGCGTCGCCCTCGCCTTTATCATCATGGTTTCCCTGGGGGGCGACGGGCGCAACTTAGGCGGTCTGCTGCTTGGCTCCGCCGTCACCGCCACCCTTGGCCTGCTGGCCGTAGATTGGATCACCCGCCACACCCGCTTGGCTGAAGACGCCGCTATCGGCGCGGTGCTGTCGGTGTTCTTCGGTCTGGGCGTTGTGTTATTAACAGTGATACAAACCCTCTCCGCCGGTCGTCAGGCTGGGCTGGAGGGCTTTCTGCTCGGCTCCACCGCCGGCATGCTGTTCGAGGACGCAGTTGTGATCGCCGTTGGGGGCGCAATCGCCGCCCTGGGCGCTTATGTCCTGCGCCGCCCGATGATCCAAGTCGCCTTCGACGCCGAGCACGCGGCGGCGACTGGCGTGAATGTCGCCCGCATCGATCTGGCGATGATGGCGCTGGCCACGGCGGTGACAGTGATCGGGCTGAAAATCGTCGGCTTGGTGCTGATCGTCGCGCTGCTGATCATCCCGGCAGTCGCCGCGCGGTTCTGGACCGAGCGCGCCGATCAAGTGATTTGGATCGCCGCCCTGGTCGGCGGCGTCTCCGGGTATCTCGGCGCAGCGATCTCAGCGGCCGCCCCCGCCGCCCCCGCCGGACCAATCATCGTGTTGGTCGCGGCCTCGGTCTTCGTCTTGTCATTAATCATCGCCCCTAGCCGAGGCGCAGCGGCGGCGTTGTGGCGGCGTC
>JAHQVS010000123.1 GCA_019634215.1 Paracoccaceae bacterium
GGATGGCCTCTGCACCAAATGGCGCCGAAATGCGCCAAGATGCAGATACCATGTTCTGCTTAGAAAGGAGCCACACCATGCAGCAGGTTACGACAATCGGAATGGATCTCGCCAAGGACGTTTTTCAAGTCCATGGAATAACAGCCGACGGCACAGTCCTCTTCAATCGACCCATCAGAAGAAGGCAAGCGCTTGCGTTTTTCCAGCGGATCCCACCCTGCCTTATCGGAATTGAAGCCTGCGGTTCAGCCCATCATTGGGCTCGTGAACTGACGGCGATTGGCCATGACGTGCGCCTGATGCCCGCGTCCTATGTCAAACCCTATGTGAAGCGTGGAAAGACCGATGCCGTAGATGCTGAAGCGATCTGCGAAGCGGTTACTCGCCCGACGATGCGGTTCGTCCCGATTAAGAGTGAGGGCCAGCAGGCTGTGCTGTCGCTTCATCGCGTTCGCAGCCTCCTCGTTCGGCAGAAGACACAAACGACGAATGCGATCCGCGGTCTGCTGCGTGAATTTGGCGTAGTCGTAAGCAATGGACCCACCGCCGTATTGCGCATCGTCAAAGCCTGTGGCGACGGAGAATATCCCGACATTCCCGATCTTTCGAAGGGTGTGCTGAAAACAATGTGCGATCAGGTGACAACTCTACAAGAGCAGGTGCTTCTCTACGATAAGCTTATCGATCAGCATTCCCAGATTGATGAACGGGTAGCGCTCGTCAGAACCGTGCCAGGTGTAGGGCCGACAACCGCCTCAGCAATCGTCGCGACCATCGGCGATGGAACGCAATTCAAGAACGGACGAGAGTTCGCAGCCTGGCTTGGGCTTACTCCACTCAACCGATCAAGCGGCGGCAAAGAACGTTTGGGCAGCATAACAAAGAAGGGCGATCGATATCTTCGGCGGCTGCTTGTGATCGGAATGACATCGCAGGTTCAAAGGGCGCAAAAGTTCCCCGATCGGGTTCACCCGTGGATATTGAAGCTTCTTGAACGCAAGCCCATCCGTCTCGCGACAATCGCAATGGCGAATAAGGCGGCTCGTGTCATATGGGCCGTGCTGACCAGCAAATCCGAATACCGTACTTCAGCAGCATAGGAGCCACGCACCGAACAACGAGTTGCAAGACGAATGCAATAATGGCGCGCATGATCACCCGAAAACCTGAAACCCTGGGCTTTGTCCCGAACTTCCAAGTTCTCGTTGCCGATTGGGACCAGGTTTTGCGGAACCCATTAGGGCCAGCAGAACAATCGAACGCTGCGATCAAAGGCCGGACACAGGACTGTACTGATCTATGCCGCAATCAACGCATTTTCTCTTGCAAAGCGGGGGCCATCCACACGGACAAATCGGACTGTCAGCAGGTGCAGCAAATTTCTACCGAAAGTTCCCGCAAAATCTGCTGCACCCACGCTTTGTCGAAACGTGCACACACATTGCGGCCATTCAGTTCATGGTCTCAAACATCCCAGCTCCGGCCATTCGCCGCAACACGGCGTTCGTATGAGTTCAGGGTAAGTTCTCTTCTCGCCGCTTCGCCAACAGCAAATTCACGAGCAACTCATCGCGCGCTGCGATCGTCTCTTTGAAGTCATGTCCGTCCAGCTCCGCCTCTACCCCAGCGGAAATCGGGGCGATGTAATCGTCTGTTTCAGGATATTCACCTAAATCCCGAGCCCACTCTCTCTGCGCTGGTCCGAGATGCTTGAGAACTTGAGAGACTCCGCCCGCGCCACCTGACGCGTGAAGGTTAAGAAAGGGGCCAAGCAGCGACCACCGCAGGCCGGGCCCATGGGAGATCGCCGTGTCGATATCCGCGACGGAAGCGACGCCCTTCTCAACCAGCGAAATCGCTTCTCGCCAAAGGGCCACCTGAAGGCGGTTGGCGATGTGTCCCTTGACCTCTTGGTTGATGCGTATCGGCTTTTTCCCCGCCCGCGCATAGCAATCCATCGCGTCGTCAACGGCGCTTGGAGACGTTTCCTCGCCACCGCCTACCTCCACCAAAGGGATGAGATATGGCGGGTTGAAGGGATGGCCGAGTACGAAACGCTCAGGGCGCCGCGCGCCGCGCTGCATGTCGCTGACCATCAGGCCCGACGAGGACGAAGCGATGATCGCGTCCGCTGGCGCGGCGGCTTCGATCTTTGCGAAGAGGGAGTGCTTCAGATCTAGCTTCTCCGGCGCGTTTTCCTGAATGAAGTCGGCCTCAGCTACGGCTGCGCCGAGGTCTGGGGTAAAACTCAGACGATCGGGCGACGCGCCCGGTTTCAACCCGAGTTTCTGCACGGTCGGCCAGTTTCTCTCAACAAAGGCATTCAGCCGCGCTTCCGCACCTTCTGCCGGGTCGGTCGCCACGACGTCAAAACCTTGTGCGAGGAACTGAACCGCCCAACCTGCGCCAATGACGCCGGTGCTAACGACCGCAATCCTATCAATCGAGCGCGTCACGAGGTTCAGTCCATCAGGCCGAGCAGCCGCGCCGCGTTATTTTTGATGATGTCCGGCCGGATCTCGTCCTTGATCTTGATCCCCTCAAAGTCCGCCAGCCAGCGGTCTGGCGAGATCATCGGCCAATCTGATCCGAAGAGCACTTTTTTCTTCAGGATTGAGTTGCAGTAACGCACGAGGATTTCAGGGAAGTACTTCGGCGACCAGCCCGAGAGATCGATATAGACATTCGGCTTGTGCTGGGCGACGGCCAGCGCCTCCTCCTGCCAGGGGAAGGAAGGGTGCGCGAGGATGATCTTCAGGCCTGGAAAATCGACCGCGACGTCGTCCATGTACATCGGGTTGGAGTATTTGAGCCGCATGCCATTGCCGCCCGGCATGCCCGATCCGACGCCCGTCTGACCCGTGTGGAAAAGGGCGATGCAGCCGTTCTCCTCCAACACTTCATAAAGTGGATAGGCCATACGGTCATTGGCGAAGAAGCCCTGCATCGTTGGGTGGAACTTGAAGCCCTTGATGCCGAAATCCTCGATCAGGCGCCGCGCTTCGCGAACGCCCATCTTGCCTTTCCAAGGGTCGATCGAGGCGAACGGGATCAGTACGTCCGAGTTCTCAGCCGCGATCTCTGCGACCTCTTCGTTCTTGTAGCGGCGATAGCCGGTCTCACGCTCCGCATCGACGGGGAAAATCACGGCGGCGATGTTTTGTTCGCGGTAATGTTGCGCTGTCTCGGGGACCGTCGGCGGATGCTTCCATGGCGCACGGAAGTACTGCGCCATCGTAGATTGAAGGTCATCATAACCGTCGTCGGCGTGGCAGCCGCAGGGCTCCTCCGCATGGGTGTGGATGTCGATCGCTCGGACTTTTTCGAGGTCAATCATGGCGGTCTCCCTTACATCCGGAACGTTGCCGGGTCGTCGTTGTCATAGAGGCGCACGGAAAGGCGCGCGCGGCGCGACAGGATCTTGCGTGGGTTCAGGCTGCCTTTCGGCGTTATCTCTGCGTCTTTCACGGACGGCGGCTCCGCCATCAGCAATCCGCGCGCAATCCGCATCGATGAACCGCTCGTCCGGTTGGCGTCAGCCAGCCGTGCAGCGATAACGCTTGCTAGATCAGGCGCGATGAGGGCGCCGTCTTCCGTTTCTCCGCCAAGTGCGTCTGGCAGCGGAAAGATCAGGATCCCGACCTCCGACTTATCCTGCCCGACAACGACAAGGTCATGAACCAGCCCATCGAGAAGACCCAAAAGCGAAACGCGCAGCGTCGCAGCGCGAACCCAGGTGCCGCTCAGGAGCTTGAAGTCTTCCGAAGTGCGGCCGTCAAAGACCAGCCCGGCATTGATGTCGTGCGGATCCCGCAGTTTCACCGCGTCCCCGGTTATCAGAAAGCCGTCTTCGTCGAAGCTTTCTGCCGTCTTTTCCGGGGCGTTGAAATAGCCAGGCATGACGTTCGGCCCGGCGACGCGCAGCTCGAAACGGTTCTCCTCAAGCGGCAGCAGCTTCACATCGACGTCCGGCAGCGGCACGCCAATCGCGCCCGCGCGTCCGACATGCTCATGCACCTGAATCGAGGCGGGCGCTGTCTCGGTCATGCCCCATGAAGAGATCATCAACGGCTTTTCCCCGCGGATCTCGACAGCCGCCTGTTCCAGCCCATCCCAGATTTCCTTGGGCAACGAGGCTGCCGCGTAGAAGATCATGTCGAGATTTTCGAAGTACTTTCGCTTCAGCTCCGCATCCTTGCGGACGGCGTCGAGCAGCATCGCGAAATGCACTGGCACGTTCATCGACAGAGTGCTGGCAACCACGCGCAGGTTCTCCAACGTTCGGCCAAAATCCTGCTTGGTCGGCCGCCCGTCGTCGAGATAGAGGCTGCCGCCATTCGCGAGCATCATGTTGAAGTTGTGCGTGCCGCCAAAGGTATGGTTCCACGGCAGCCAGTCGAGAATGAGCGGTGGACGCTCTGCCAGGAACGGCATGGCCGCCGACATCTGCGCCTGGTTCACACAGATCATCTTGTGCGTCGTCAGCACGCCTTTTGGTTTCGAAGTGGAACCCGAGGTGAGCATGATCTTGGCCAGCGTGTCCGGTCCGACGGCGGCGTGTGCCGCGGCAAGATCGACGCTTGCATCACCTTTCAGAAGATCTGCGAAGGCCGTCGCCGCGCCCGGCGCGCCGCTGATGTCGCTGGCGATGATTTCGATCCCGTCCATCGCATCCAGACCGAGCGCCTTCGCGAATTTGCCTGCATGCGCTGTAAACGCCATTTTTGGGCGCACCATTTCGATGGCGTCGATCAAGCGGTCATGCGCCTCGGGGATCAGTGAGTATTGCTCCGCCAGTGGGACAAGCGGCACGCCGATATACTGCGCCGCCAGGGCCAGGACGCCGTGATCCACCCCGGTGCCTGAGAGGGCGACGATCGGCGTCTCAGATGTGAGGCCGCGCGCCAGCAAAGCCTCCGCCACCCGCCCCACCTGCTGGAGAACGGATGCATAGCTTTCCTCGCGCCATCCAGCGCCCGCCCGCTCGGCGATGAAAACGCGAGACGGGGTCGCCGCCGCCCATTTCGTCAGCCACTCCCCGGTGTTTCGCACCATCGGATCGGCGGGAACGCGGCTTTTCAGCAGCATTGAGCCGTCGGAGCGTTCTTCCTTCAGGACGTCATGAGGGACGGTTGTCAGCATGGCGAATGTCCTCTCATCCGAAACTTGGCGCGCGTTTGGCGAGGAAGGCCTGCATGCCCTCAATGGCGTCAGGTCCGGTTTGGGCGACAGCAGCGCTGAGACTTTCCGTGAACAGCCCGTCGGCGCGCGACATGTCTTCGATACGGGCGATCGCCTGGATCATGATGTAGTTCGACAGGCTCGCGTTCTCTGCGATCCTGGCGGCAAGGTCTTTGGCGAGCGCAAGGCCTTCGCCCTCGCCGACCGAATAGTGCGCTAGGCCAAGCGCATAGCCTTCTTCGGCGCTGTATTTCCGGCCGGTCAGCATCATTTCAGTCATCCGATCGGCGCCGAGGATGCGCCCCAAGCGCACCGTTGCTCCGCCACCGACGAAGATGCCGCGCCGTCCCTCCGGCAGTTGGAAGATCGTTGATGGCTCGGCGATCCGGACATGTGTCGCTGTTGCCAGCTCCAATCCGCCGCCAATCACGGCGCCCGACATTGCGGACACGACAGGCAAGCCGCCAAACTGGATGACATCCATGATCCGGTGCCAGTTCCGGGAATGACGCATGACAGCTTCTGCTTCGCGCATGGAAAGCTCGGATAGATCGATCCCGGCGCAGTAATGCCCCCCTGCTCCGGTTAGCACCGCCGCCTTCACGCCATCCGGAGGGCTGGCGAAGAACGCCTCGATTTCATGCAGCAATGCATCAGACATCGCGTTGCGTTTATCGGGCCGGTTCATCGTGAGAATAGCGATGGCGCCGTCACGCTCGATCGTCAGAATATCCGCCAAGTGACCCTCCGCTTTGTAAGTATGCATACCTTTTATACTCGGATTGATGCCATCAGGCAAGATTGATATGCATGCTTACAAATCACATACCGGATTCCTGAGGCGCTCCATGACCCAACGCATCCCTGTCACAGATGACGCGCCCCAAACCGACGGGGCGATGGCGCCGATTGACGATCGTGGCGGCTTCCTCGTCCGGCGTCTCAACCAGATCTGGTCGGGGCTTCTGCAGCGTCGCTTTCGCGAGGCGGGCTACAACGTCACCAGCGTCCAGTTCGCGGCGTTGGAGATGATCGCGCAGGGCGACAGTCTGGATCAGACGGATCTTGCGCTCAGGCTTGGATACGACCGAGCCACGACTGGCGGAATGATATCCCGCCTTGAACGGGATGGGCTGGTGCAGCGCGTCGCCAACCCAAAGGACAAGCGAGCGCGGCTTGTGACGGCGACAACGCGCGGAGCCGCCGCTGCGGCGGAGTTAAGTTCGATTGCAAAGGCTGCAGACCGTGAACTGCTGGAGAGCATCGAAGACAAAGATCAGGCGGCGCTCTTTGGCCTACTGCGCAAACTTGTCGAAACCGGCGAACAGTTCGAGGTCGCGCCTTCCTTCAGGGCCGTCGGCCGCTCTTCGAAGGACTGACCCCCCCTTACGCTGTCTTCATGAAGCCGCCGAAGAAACTTGAGATGTCATCATAAGCGTTGAGCTTCGTGACATTGGCCACGTATTGGTCAGGCCTGACGATCACCAATGCGCCTTCCTCGCGATCTACCCCTCGCATATCGAAGATGTCGCTTCCGTTGGCGGGATGAGGGCAGAACACTTTCTCATAATCGATCAGCCCGTACCGGCCCTTCCGCGGCAGAAGCAGGCGCGGCAAACCGCTCAGATCCATACTCCGGTGCGGCTGCTGGAACACCCCACGAAGATCGATGACGGCGTCGGGATTGCCGTTCTCGGGCGTGTAGAGGCGGAGGGGACTTGTCACGTCGTTCTCAAGAAAGTCGCAGAGGCGCGCGATCTCGCCTGTACTGCGGCCATCATCTACGGCGGGCGCGAAGGCTATCAGTCGCCATCGGCCATCGGCCTTCAGCGCATGACCAAGGTGCATCGGCTTCGCGTCGCCCAAGCGTATCACAGGGGCGGAGTGAAACCGCATTCCCACCCGGTAGCCCGTCGCCAGATCCTGATGCGCGCTGATGGCGGTGATCAACGATGGCTCATAACAGGTCTCTACCCCGGCAGTGTATCGCCCGTGTTTCTGGAAATAGCGCTGAAACTGCGCCGCCTCTTCCGGCGTTTCTGGCTTGGCGCTGAAAAGGCGGGCCATGTCCTTGTCGAAGTCGATCAGCTCCTTCGCTTTCGCGCGCCGCTCTTCTGAATATGTGCTCAGCAGTTCCGATATAGACTGCCCGCGGATCACGGCGGCGAGTTTCCAGCCGAGATTGAAAGTATCCGCCATTGAAACGTTCATGCCCTGACCAGCCTTGGGGCTATGGGTGTGACAAGCGTCGCCGGCAATGAAAATGCGTGGCGTCTGATCGCCGCTCGGCCCGCCCCGATCATCGAAGACGTCGCAGACCCGCTGACCGATTTCATAGGCTGACCACCACGCGACCTCTTTTACTTCAAGCGTATAGGGCGACAGGATCGCCCCCGCGCTTTCGATCAGCATCTCAGAAGTGACGTTGCGATCGCTGGCGCGCTCACCATCGGCTAATTCATCCAGTTCTATATAGAGGCGGACCATGTAACCGCCTTCGCGCGGGATGATCAGAATGCTGCCATGCTCGGCGGACTGAATCGCAGCTTTCAGCCGGATATCCGGGAAATCGGTAACGACCAGCACGTCCATCACGCCCCAAAGCTGACGCGCCGCCTCGCCCTTAAGCTCTGCGCCCATGTGCTTTCGCACGGCACTGCGCGCACCATCGCAGCCGACGACATACTTTGCTTTGATCGTTTCCGTCTCACCGTCGTTCGACTGAAGCGTCGCGGTCAGCGGGTATTCGTCGGCGTCATCCCTAGCTATGGCGTCAAGGCTTTTCTCGTATTCCGGCTCAAGACGACGAGGCGATTTTCTCATCGCCTCAAGATAAAAGTCGTGGACACGCGCCTGGTTGAGAATGACGTGCGGCATCTCCGACAGGCCGTCCTCGACGTCTTGGATACGATCCACGCGCGCGAGACCCATCCGGCCTTCGCCCGGCCGCCAGAAAGCGACTTCGCTCACCCAATAGCTTTCCTTCAGAACCTTTTCAGCGAAGCTGAACGCCTCGAACATTTCAACAGATCGACAGGCGACACCATCAGCTTGTCCAACCTCCAGCGGTCCTGACTTACGTTCAACTATTCTCGTCCGGACTTCAGGAAACGCCGACAATTGCGCGGCTAGGGTTAGACCCGCTGGGCCGCAGCCTACGATTAACACATCTGTGGAACCTACGCCCAGTTCAGCATTCTCAGTAGCTTCGCTGACAGAGGGGTCGCCACTGCGATAACCGTTTAGATGATACTGCATTTGACGGCACCTCCTTCTCAGATTGCTCTTGGCTTACCGATTGAGGGCTACATCGTCAAATTAATATGTATGCTTATTAATGGGAAAGGCTCCAATTTCATTTTGGATGTTTCAAGCTGAACACGATGATTTGGCTCAACGACATGGGGCGATTGGGCGAAAGGGAAAGCGAACCAAATACCAGTCGAGAACCAGCTCAGCATCTGTGTAAGCTATGTCGCTCCCAAATAGCTACGGAGCGCCGCAATCCAACCTACGCTCTACTATGCATAAGCGTTCGCTTCCTTCCAGCGGATAACTTCGTAACTGCGAACGCTTCGCTTTGAACGAACGTTGTCTTAAATCTCAAAGCCGACCTAAGAGCTGCACAATGTGGACCCACAGCAACGAATCTTCTACTTAAGACAAAGGCGTTGTTGCGGATCTTTCGTCGAGCGCCGTCGAAAGTGCTCGGCTTCAACGCATGAACAGACCGCCATTCACGTCGAGCGTCGACCCGGTGACGTAACGACCGTCCTCAGATGCGAGATAAAGAGCCGCGGCC
>JAHQVS010000124.1 GCA_019634215.1 Paracoccaceae bacterium
CATGTCGGCCATCCGCTGGTGGGCGACCCGGTGTATGGTCGCGCCAGGGCGCTGCCGTCAGAGGCGCTGGCTGCGGGCGCGGCTGAGGCTTTGACCGCCTTTCCTCGCCAAGCGCTGCATGCGGCGACTCTTGGATTCATGCACCCGATCAGCGGTGAGCAGGTGCGTTTCTCAAGCCCGCCGCCGCCAGATTTCGATTCTTTATTGACCGCCCTGAAGGGAACCCGGCGTTAACCGGCTGTTAGGCCCAACCGTTAAATCCTCTTCAAACAGATTACGCCAAAGTTGACGCCATCGGATTGAACGCAAGGGAGGCGGGGATGGTCAGCGTCGTCAGAGGCGGCGGGCGAACGACGCCTGTTAATGGGAGCGCTCGGCGTTCGCCTGCTTCAGCTCCGGTCTCGTCATCCGAAGTGACTGTTCGATCGCGCCGGGCCGACTCTGTCGAGGCCGTGGCGGCGTTTGGCCCAGATGAGCGCGGGGGCGGCGCTTCCCAACAGCAGGGCCGATCTCGCTCCAAGTTAACTTCGGAGTCGGAGCTGTTGGCGCGCAGCGGCTTCACCGCCGCACCGGCGAACCCCTTGGAAATGCTAAGTTGTGTGTTGTCGTTAGTGACGGGTGGTGGGCGAATTTTATTTCGTAACGTTGAGGAAGCGCTGTCCTTATCACCGCCGACCGACGCCGCGTCGGGGGGGGCCTTGCCTAAAGCCGCTTCCGAGCGCGCGAAGCTGGCGTTAAGGGCTGTAAACGGTTACAAAAACCGCTCGGAAGACAGCATCATCGACGTTGACGTTCGCGGCTGAACGCCGTCCTGCTACGTCGCTCAAACGATGTTCTCATCTTTGTGATTAAGACGGGTGCGCTCTTCACAACGGGCGGCGCCCCTCTTGACGTTTAAAAAAGCGTTTATAAATGCGCTTGTCCATCAAGCTTCTGGGGGAGTGATATGGCTGCACGATCAACTGCGACTGTCACCACTGGCAACCTGCCCACTCTGTCTTCGGACAGCGGCCTCAGCACATATCTGTCTGAGATCCGGAAGTTCCCAATGTTGGAGCCGGAACAGGAATATATGTTGGCGAAGGCTTGGGTGGAGCGGGAGGACCGGGAGTCCGCCCATCAGCTCGTCACCTCACATCTGCGTCTGGCGGCTAAAATCGCCATGGGATATCGCGGCTACGGCCTGCCGATTTCCGAGGTGGTCGCCGAGGCTAATGTCGGCCTGATGCAGGCTGTGAAGCGATTCGACCCGGAGCGGGGCTTCCGCTTGGCGACCTATGCGATGTGGTGGATTCGCGCCTCTATTCAGGAATATATTCTGCGCTCTTGGTCGCTGGTGAAAATAGGCACCACGGCGGCGCAGAAGAAGCTGTTCTTCAACCTCCGCCGGCTGAAGGGCAAAATCGGCGCGTTGGAGGAGGGCGATCTTAGCCCAGAGAACCGCAAGACGATCGCGGATAAACTCAGCGTCACCGAGGCCGAGGTCGACATGATGAACCGTCGTCTGTCGGGCGGCGGCGACGCTTCGTTGAACGCGCCGCTGAAGGGCGATGGCGAGGGCATTGCGGAGTGGCAGGATTGGTTGGCGGACGACACCGCCGATCAGGCCACCGAGTACGCCGAACAGCAGGAGCTGGACGAGCGTCGTGATCTGCTGATGGCGGCGATGGACACGCTTAACGATCGTGAGCGAGACATCCTCACCCAGCGTCGCCTGTCGGACGAGCCGGTGACATTGGAGGATCTCTCGAAGGTGTACGACGTCTCCCGCGAGCGTATCCGCCAAATTGAAGTGCGCGCGTTCGAAAAGCTGCAGCTGCGGATGCGGGCGTTGGCGGCGGAAAAGGGGTTAATTCCCCAAGTGCGGGCATAAGTCTCAAATCTAGATGATTTATGCGCCTCCGGGTGGCTGTGATGGCCGCCCGGGGGCTTTTCTTTTGGCGCCATCCCAGCAATGTCGCTCCGAACTGACTTAAGGAGCGATCGTGTCTGACAACGGGCAGGCCAAATTCCTTACCGGCGGCTTGATGGGCCATGTCGCCTCGATGTCGGCGGCGAGCAGCATTGGACTGATGGCGATCTTCTTGGTCGACCTCGCCGATCTCTATTTCATCTCTCTGCTGGGCCAGGCGGAGCTGGCGGCGGCGGTGGGATACTCCGGCGCTATCCTGTTCTTCACAACCTCGGTCAGCATTGGTCTTGCGATCGCGATGGGCGCGTTAGTGGCGCGGTCTCTGGGGGCTGGGAATCAGGAGCAAGCACGTCTCTACGCCACACATGTGTTGGCGTTTTCATTGGCGTTGTCTGTGCCCGTCGCCGTGTTGGTTTGGGTGTTTGTGCCGGAGCTGGTGGCGCTGGTGGGCGCGTCGGGGCGGACGGCTGATTTGGCCACCCAGTATTTGCGGATTGTCGTTCCCAGCTTGCCGTTCATGTTTTGCTTGATGGCGGGCGGCTCAATTTTGCGCGCCCATGGCGACGCTCGCCGCGCGATGATGGCGACCATCGCGATGGGCGCCGTCAACGCCGTGTTGGACCCGTTGTTGATCTTTGGCTTGGGACCGCTGCCGGGGTTTGGCCTCGACGGCGCCGCCGCCGCCTCCGTGGCGGCGCGGGTGGCGGGGGCGGTGGTGGCGATCCAGCCGGTTTTGCGGCGCTATGGTGGGTTTTCACCTCTCCGCATGGGGGCGTTTATCGGCGATTTGCCGGTGATCACCCGGCTCGCCTTCCCGGCGATGTTGACCAATATCGCCACACCGATCGGGGCTGCGTTCGTCACGCGCGAGATCGCCAGCTTCGGCGATGCGGCGGTGGCGGGCTATGCGATTGTCGGACGGGTGACTCCGGTCGCCTTCAGCGTGGTGTTTGCGCTGTCCGGCGCAATCGGGCCGATTGTCGGCCAGAATTTCGGCGCCCGCAGTTTCGATCGGGTGCGCGGCGCGCTGACGTCGGCGTTACTCTTCCTGGCTGGGTATGTGGCGGCTGTTTCGCTCTTGCTATTTCTGCTCCGTGCGCCGCTGGCCGACGCTTTTAGCGCTTCGGGGGTTGGGCGGGAGCTGGTGTTCTGGTTCTGCGGCCCGTTGGCGTTGGCGTTTTTCTTCAATGGCGCAGTGTTCGTCGCCAACGCCTCCTTCAACAATCTGGAACGTCCGTTCACTTCGACCCTGGTGAATTGGGCGCGGCACACGCTTGGGACCATCCCGCCGGCGATGCTTGGCGGCGCGCTGCTGGGCGCGCCAGGGGTGTTGATTGGTCAAGCGCTCGGCGGCGTTCTGTTCGCCGTTCTGGCGGTGTGGATGGCCTATCGCTTGGTCGACGCCCATGAATCCGGCCGGGCCGAGCGCTCGGCGACGACGGGGCCGGTCTGGCGTTGGCCGCAATGGCCGTTTAGCTCTCCGCGCGGTTAAGCGGCGCGGGAAGCTTCGATCAAGCGCCGACAATAGGCGATCGCAGCCGGCAGCTCCTCTTCGAAGCGGGTCGACAGTTCCAGGTTGGCGACCAGATCGCCGCTGTAGGGCAGGGCGGCGATCGCTTCCCAATTCAGCGCGCCCCAGCCCGGCGGCAGATGCAGGTCGCCGAGGCCGAAATTGACCGCCTCGCCATAGGTGTAGGGCTCGAAGCTGCGCGGTTTGCCGAAACTATCGTGGATGTGCAGGTGGCTGGCGTAGGGCGCCAATTCCTTTAGCTCCGCCATCAGGTCGAAGCCGCGTACCCCGGCGTTGATCGCAGCGTGGCTGAAGTCGATAGTGGCGCGGATATTTGGGTGGTTGACCGCCCGGATTTGCGCCGCCAACTCGGCGGGGGAGGCGAACCAGTTTCTGTCGTCCCCGAATATATTCTCCACGCACAGCACCACCCCACGCGCCGCCGCATAAGGCGCAATCTCAGCCAGCGCCTCACGCTCCACGGCGAGCAAATCGACGATCTCGGCGGCGTCGCCAGCAGGGACACCACCGGCGTGATGGACCTGAGCGGTGGCGCCGATCTCGGCGCTGATGTCCATCGCGGCGCGGCACATGTCTTTTTGCAGGCTGAGATGGCGCCGGTCGGTGAAGCGCGAGGCGATGGGGCCGTGCAAGGTGAAGTTGAATGGGCGGTCGGAGCAGATCCGTTTCAGTTCAGCCAAACGGTGGGGCAGCACCTTGGCGCCGGCGATGATGTCGAACGCTCCGAGCGACAGCTCGACCGATTCGACGCCAAGCGCCTCAAATTTATCGAGACAGCTTGGCAGTTGGCGCAGCGTGTTGGCGAAATCGCCGGTGGTGAGGCCGGTGGCGACGATGGGCATGGGGGCGGCTCCTCTCATCTCGAATGCGAGAGATCTATAACGAGCCGCGCCCTGTGCCGCCATCGCCTGTGGCGACCCGTCAGAAGCGTCGGGAGAGGCCGACTCTGAGTGCGGAGACGCCAACGCCAAGATCACGTTTGTCAGCGCCGAATCGTGCGTCCTTCTCGCCGAACCCGGTCACACTGGCGTCGAGGCGACCGACCCAGTTTTGGCTAAAGGCGTATTCGGCGCCGAGCCCGAGCTTTAGCCCAGCTGAGACAGAGTCGCCTTTGCGCCCAGCCCCTTCCACGTCGATGTCCGACAGCGCTGCCCCGGCGGTGGCGAAAAAGCGGGTTTCGGTGAACTGATAGCCGATCTGCAGGCTGGCGTCGGCGATCCAGTTGGCTTCAAGGGAGACATCGCCCGCTAGGCCCGCCGCCGCTTTGCGGTCGCGTCCGCGTAGCCATGTCGCCGATCCTTCGACACCGATCGCCCAAGCGCCGATGTCGCTTTCGCCGAAGGTCCATAGCGACTTTCCAACGTAGATCGAGAATTGAGCGGAGCCATCGTCCAGCTCGACGTCCGGTTGGCCTGGGGCCTCCAGTACGGCCCCCGAGCCGCCGAGGCCAACGGCGGCGCCGACATAAGGGCGGCTCCAGTCGAAATTGTCCTCGGCCAGAGCGCCGACGGTGCAGGTAAACAACGCCACGCTCGCGGTGGGGAGAGTGCGAACAACTAACATCTCAGCCTCATTTCTTATGTAGGGCGGTCGACCCATGGTGCATTAAAAAATTATTGTAAAGCAGTAAATTTTTGCCCTAGAAAAATATCATATTACTGCCTTACATATGGGTAAGTCATTGAGGCTTGCAAAATCGCTGGAGAGTGAGGATTTCCCATGTCGAATGAAGCCGCCGAGGCGCGCCGCCGGATTCGGTCCCTCGCGCGTTTGTCCGAGGGCGCGGCCGGAATCGCCTTTGCGCTGTTCGCTTTGACGCTGCCGCTCATGGCTGTTGTGATCCTCGCCATGCCTGAGGCGAGGGTGGAGTTGATTGACGCCATCGACGAAGACGCGCTCACCCAAGCGCCGTGGCTGAACGCCACCGCCGGGTTGTTGGTCGGCTTGGCCCCTTTGGCGTTGTCGGCCTACATGTTGTGGGAGATGCGCCGCCTGCTTGGGGGCTTTCGGCGGGGGGAGATCTTCACTGAGGAGACGGCGAGGCGGTTGGGCGGCGTTGGCTGGATCGTAACCGCGATGGCGCCGTTCTCGATCCTCTGTAATATGCTGACGGTGTTGGCGTTGACTTGGTCGAATGGGCCGGGCGAGCGCGCGCTCTCATTGGAAATCGATGACACCGACATTCTCGCCGTGACAGTCGGGCTGTTAATCGTGGTGGTGGCGCGGGTGTTGACGGAGGCTCGGCGGATCGCAGACGAGAATGACGCTTTTGTTTGAGGCGCTGAAAGCGTCGGCGGCGTTTGGCTTTCATCAAGCTGATCGCAACAGCTGCCCGATACACAGGAAGTTACGATCTGGCGTGATCAGGTCGTTCTTGGTTCTGAGCGCGTGCTTATGCCGATTGTCGTGACCCTCGACGTGATGCTCGCGCGCCGGAAAATGCGCTCCAAGGAATTGGCGCGGCGGGTTGGCATCACCGAGCAGAACCTGTCGCTGATGAAATCTGGCAAGGTCAAAGGTATGCGTTTCGAGACTTTGGCCAAAATCTGCGCAGTGCTGGACTGCCAGCCGGCGGATCTTTTCTTTTACGAGCCGAGCGAGGCGGATTTGCAGGACGAGGAGGAGGACGGGGGCGCGACGTAGTGCGCCCCCGCCCGTCGGTTCTCAGGCCGGCATGGCTTCCAATTCGTCGATCATGCCTTCGATGACCCCAAGGCCGTGCTGCCAGAAGGCCGGATCGGAGGCGTCGAGGCCGAACGGGGCCAGCAGCTCCTTATGCCGCAAGGTGCCGCCAGCGCGCAGCATGTCGAAGTATTTTGCCTGGAATTCCGGCACGTCGCCGCGCTCATAAACCGCGTAGAG
>JAHQVS010000125.1 GCA_019634215.1 Paracoccaceae bacterium
ATATCGAGCGGAATGCTGCGCGCGATGTTTTGCGTGACCGCCTCGCTCCCAAGCTCGATGGGCTGTTCAGCGATGCCCTGCGCCACAGGTAAGCTTGGCTGCAGCTCCGGCGGCAGGTGGATGCGGGCGATGTCGCCCATCTCGTATTCCTGGATGATGCGCCCTTGATACGCCTTGTCGCGGAATTGCCACAGCGCCTTGGCGGCGCCCTCCGCGATAAACGCCAGCACCGCCTTCTCAATCGCCTGCTGCACCGCGAGCTGGTCCGGCTCATTGCGGGTCAACCCGGCCTCGGCCTCCAGCAGACGGTCGAATTCGACAAACCGGAACAGCCCGCCCTGGATGCCGTAGGATAAGATCTTCTTGCGCGCGACCGTGCTCAGCAGCACCTCGCCAGTCTTGGTGCTGATGCCGCGCAGATACACGGTGACGGTGTCTTCCCGGTATTTGACGTCGGCGCCGAGCCCGAAATACCGCGCCCCGACCCCGCCGGTGCGGGTGTTGCTGTCATAGCCGATGATGCCGCCTTCCAGGATGATCCCGGCGAACAGCAGCGGCGGCAGCGCGTCTTTATTAACGGTTTTCTCGTTGAGGTAGATCTTCCGCATGTCGGAAATGATCTTGCGCTCTTGCAGCAAAGAGTTGAGCCGCTCGCGCTCAATGACGGTGAACCACTGGCCCAGCGCCGCGTCTTGCAGCGCCTTGATCAGGATCGAGGTGCCGCCCTGCGTCACCGCCCGGGACAGGGTCTGAAACCCTTCGCCCTCTTTGTATTTGCCGGTCTGGTCGCCATAACCATACACCGCAACCGCGATCGGCTGCTCCGGCGGCGGCAGCTTGCGCAGCTCGGTGTTGGTCGCCGTGATCGGGTTCAAGGACGGCGCCAGCAGCCCCGCTTCCGAGTGCGACAGCGGCGACTGCATCACACTGCACCCAGACGTCAGAAAAAGCGCCGTCGTCAAGAGCAAGCCAGGCCTGCTCAGCCAGTTCATACCAGACATTGAAGCATCCGCCTGTATTCTTGTGTTTTTATTGGATAGTTGTGGGCACTATTATTTCGGTTATTTGCCCAGTGCCCTCATCCAAAATGGATATTTCGACTTCCGTGCCGGTGTTGTCGAAATTGATTGTAAGGCTGTCGAATTTGATGGTGCCGCTGTCCTGAGCCTCTTCGCCAAAGATCGAGTCAGTGACGTCGAAGGCGAGGCTGGAGAGCAGGCGGGATTCTAAGATTTGCACAAAGCGCTCTGAGGTCGTGCGTGTCGGCGCTGGCGCGACATCCTCTTCAGGGCGCTGGAAGTTCGCAATGCCGACCAGATGATTGGAGTTGAGTGGATTTCCCCCGAAAGAGGGGTTGACCGGGCGGAACACTAGGTCTTGCGCCTCAACTTTCATCGCGCCGGACGTGGCAAGACAAGTCCCAACAATAAGCAGCAGCAACCGCATCTTTTTGCCCCCAGATTTGGTGTGGAACGCTGACACAAATTCACTGAATACAATAATACACAACGATTGATTCCCTTACTAAGGGAAAAGAATCTCAAAAACCACAAGAAAGACAAGTATACTCAGCGTCTCCGCCTAAATTTTGCCAAAATGCAACTGGTGATTGATTTTTGCATGCAGAGCCTCAGGTTCGCCATGCATGGGTATGTTGCGGGGAATTATCACTGGGAAATATACAGATATCTTTCGCCATAAAGGGAAGGGTTGGAGGGGGGTGTCAAATTTAAAATGTGGCTAAAATGAGTCATAAATACGCTTGATGGTGTGAAAATGGCTCAGTGGGGGCTGAGAGTTATGCGCCGTTATGATGGGGGCGGCGCATCGGGAGTGAGGGAGTGTTGAGGCTCTGAATATGAGCTCTCGCTAAATTGCGGGCGTCGGAGGCGTAGCCTGGGTCTCGGCCTGCTTGCGCGGCGACAATTGCGCCGTCGATCAGAACCACCATTGCGCGAGCCGTTTCATGTGGCGAGGGCGCATCCATCTCCAGTGCGGTCGCATGCAGCCCGCTGATCAGGTGCGACTTGTGTGTCTGGGCCGCCGCGCGAATACGCTCATTGGAGGTTTCGAATTCCGAGATGGCGTTAATAAAGGGGCAGCCATAGAAATTCGGATCTTGAAACCAGTCCTCCAGCACATCGAATAGTCCGAGTAGCCGGTCGGCTGGCGCGCCACTAATTTGGCCAAGGCGCCCAAAGAACCATCGGCGCCAAGCGGCGCCTTCCCGCTCAAGAACGGCGTCTATGAGCTGCTCCTTGGATTCGAAATGCTTGTATAAAGTCGTTTTGGCGGCGCCGGCCCGCGCGACAATGGCGTCGACGCCGGTGGCGGCGAAGCCCTCGTGGCAAAATAGAAAAGCCGCCGCCGATAAAATGCGTTCTCGTGGAGAGGCGTGGCGTACGCCGAGGTCGATGATGCTCCACGCTCTCGTCTGAAGGGGGGCGACGTCTTTCAGGGCGGTGGACGCGGTCATCCTGGCTCCTTTCGCCTCTGCGTCTTCTTGGGGGCGTCGCGCGCAGGCGTGGTTGTCTCGGCTTCATTCAGAGCTTCTATCGGTACAGCGAACAGCTCTGTTTTCCAAGAATCGTTTCACGGGGATAAGGCTGATCAAATCTGTGTAAAAAAATATCATAATTCGAAGAAATCAGATTAAAAATAATGCAAAATCGATATAAAATCTAAAATTTAGCCTAAAATTTCCATTTATGATTGACAGATGTAAATCGCCTCACTCCCATCAAACAAACAGGTCTGTTTGATTTCGGTGAGGAATGGCTTGGTGGCTGGTGATCTCGTTCAAATGGGCTTCGCGATGAGTGGCGGGGTGTCACAGTCAGCGGAGGAGCGCGGAACACCTAAGCGACCCGCTCTCCGAGGCGCTCACGTGCTTGTTGAGGCGGTTGGTCATACCTACCGGCGTGGCGACGGCCCTGTGCTGAACGACGTGAGTTTCCAGGTTCATCCAGGCGAGGTGTTGGCCCTGATTGGCCGCTCCGGATGCGGTAAATCCACACTCTTGCATGTTTTGGCGGGTCTCGCGCGATCCACGAACGGTCGGGTTGAGATTGATGGTGCGCTGGTGCAGGGGCCCTCGCTTCGGTCCGTCATGATGTTTCAAGCGCCGTCATTGTATCCCTGGATGACTGTGGCGCAGAACGCCGCCCTGGGACTGCGGTTCTCACGCCGTCATGCCGAGATCGCCGCGCGGGTGCCTGAGGTGCTGCGCCTCGTGGAGCTTGAAGCTTACGCCGGCCGCAACGTGCAGGACCTCTCCGGCGGTCAGCAGCAGCGGGTGGCGCTGGCGCGCTCCCTCGCGCCAAAGCCTGACTTGCTGTTGCTGGATGAACCATTCTCTGCGTTGGACGCTTTCACGCGGCGGTCGCTCCAGCGTGACGTGCGCGCCATTGGCGCGGAGCTCGGCCTGACGATTGTCCTGGTGACTCATGATATTGCGGAAGCCGTGCAGATGGCGGATCGCGCCCTCTTTATGACCGCCCATCCAGGCCGGATCGCCGCTGACTCTGAGATTAACCTCGGCGATGCGCGTGACGGCGCATCGCCAGAATTCCGTGCCGAGGTTGCGCGGCTGAATGCGCTCTACGCAGAGATCGCTGAAGTTGAGGCGCCGTCAGATCCAATTCACCCAATTCCGCTTGCCACCAAACTCAAGGAGGCGTCGTCATGAGCGACAAGATCCGCCCTGAAACCGCCGCTCAAGACAGTCGCGATGAGTGGGACGATGATGATTACTTCTCATCAGACTTCAGCCGCCGCCAAACCCTGGACATGATGGCGTCAGGCGCATTGCTGGCGTCGATTGGTGCGTTGTTTGGCGCTGCCCCATCACCTGCGCAGGCGCAAGATGACGATGTGGTGCGCATCGGCTATCTGCCAATAACCGACGCGACGGCGCTTCTGGTCGCTCATGGAAAGGGTTTCTTCGAAGATGAAGGCTTGGAGGCGGAGAAGCCGACGTTAATCCGCGGCTGGTCGCCGTTGATAGAGGGCTTTGTCTCTAACAAGTTCAATCTGGTGCACTTCTTGAAACCGATTCCGGTCTGGATGCGCTACAATAACAAGTTTCCGGTCAAGATCATGGCCTGGGCGCATACCAACGGTTCTGGGCTGGTGGTGGGTGGCCATACCGACATTACTGATTTCAGCCAACTCGGCGGCAAACAGGTGGCGGTGCCGTTCTGGTACTCTATGCACAATATCGTGCTGCAATACGCCTTGAGGCAGTCTGGCGTGACGCCGGTGATCAAGGCTCAAGGCGAGCCGCTCGCGGCAAACGAATGCAACCTGCAAGTAATGCCGCCTCCGGAGATGCCGCCCGCCCTCGCCGCGAAAAAGCTCGACGCTTATATCGTCGCCGAGCCGTTCAATGCTCTGGGCGAGTTGAAAGCGGGCGCGCGCATGTTGCGCTTCACTGGCGACATCTGGAAAAACCATCCCTGCTGCGTGGTCTGTATGCATGAGGAGGCGACGACGCAGAAGCAGGAATGGACCCAGAAAGTCATGAATGCTGTCGTGCGCGGCGCAATTTACGCCAGCCAAAATAAGGCCGAGGTTGCTGAGTTGCTGTCCCGCGACGGAGCTGGCTATCTGCCGGCGCCGGCGCCGGTGGTTCAGCGCGCCATGACCGTCTATGACGATCCGACCTATGCTGAAAGTGGTGCGATTAAGAACCAGGCCGAATGGCAAAATGGCCGGATCGACTTCCAGCCATGGCCCTACCCCTCCGCGACAAAACTGATTGTCGAGGCGATGACTGACACCGTGGTCAGCGGAGACAAAACCTTCCTGGAGGGGTTGGACCCGAATTTCGTCGTGGATGATTTGGTCGAGTATGAGTACGTGAAGGCCGCGCTCGACAAATACCCGGAGTGGAAGAACGACCCCTCGGTCAATCCCGGCGATCCATTTAACCGCGAAGAGGTGCTGAAGCTGTGATTTCGGCGGCGGCTCCTCCCATGGCAGTGCAAGGCGGGTATGGCGGCCTAGGCTGGCTCCCACGTTTCCGGGGTCTGTTCAGCGCCCTGATTGGAGTGTTGGGCCTGCTGATGGTCTGGTGGCTTGGCGGCATGGCCGTCGCCAGCAGCCCCAATATGTTCGCCTTCGCTGATTTCGCCCCGGCGCCGACTTTTTCCCGCCTATGGGTGATGCTGGAAAGCGGCGAAGCGCTGGCGATGACCGGGCCGTCTCTCTATCGGGTCGGAATGGGCCTGTTTGCCGCCATCATTGTCGGCGTGCCAGTCGGCATCCTCATTGGCCGCTCTCCGGCAATGCGGGAGATCACCAACATCCCCTTTCAGTTCTTGCGGATGATCAGCCCGCTGAGCTGGATGCCGATTGCGGTGATGGCCTTCGCCACTTGGGACGGCGCCATCATCTTCCTGATTGCGGTCGCCGCCGTTTGGCCAATCATGTTCGCCACCGCCGCCGGACTACGTCGTATCGATCCGTCCTGGCTGAAGGTGGCGCGTGATCTCGGCGCCCGACCGCTGCACTTGTTGTGGGTGGTGATCCTGCCGGCGATCTCCATCGATATCTTGACCGGCGTTCGCCTAGCGCTGGGCGTCGCTTGGGTGATCTTGGTGCCGGCGGAATATCTCGGCGTCACCTCTGGCCTAGGCTACGCCATCAACGATGCTCGCGACACGCTCGAATATGACCGATTGGCCGCCACCGTGGTGATCATCGGCGTGATCGGCTTCTGCCTCGACTATCTCTGCATGGCCGCGATCCAGCGCCTGAACTGGGTCCGCGAAGACGGCTAACTTTCAACACAGACGGGAGAAGAAACATGTCCGAACCTGCCACCGCCCTGACTGGATGCTTGGCCCCGATCGACAAGGACGGGTTGAACGGTCTGATTGAAAAAGGCAAGGCCAACCCCCAGGCCGTCAAAACTCTGAGTTGCAAGACCGTCGCCGAGGGCAAATTCCGCCACGCCAACTACATCCGCGACCTGCAGCCATATATCGTAGATGAGCCGCCAGGGCTGTTGGGCGACGACACCGCTCCGAACCCCTCCGAAGCGTCGTTAGCGGCACTGGGCAGCTGCATCTGTGTTGGACTGCACGCCAATGCCGTGCATCGCGGTATTACTGTCAACACCCTGGAAGTGGAACTGGAAGGTGATCTCAACATCACCGCGGTTTGGGGCACTGGCGACGTCAGTGAGAAGCCCGTTGGTTTCACTGATGTGCGCGTCAAGGTGAACATGGACGCGGATGCGTCGCAGGAGGTGATCGACGAGCTCATCCAGCATGTCGCGAAATGGTCGCCAGTGTTCAACAGCTTCACTCGCCCCGTGAACATGGAGATCGCCACCGTGTGATCTCACCGGGGATGGGCGAGCGCCGCCCGCCTGTTCCCAACTCTGATTTTCTTGTTCAGGAGGACTGGAGATGTCTGTCGCCCTCTCCCATTCGCCGCTCGCGCCGCCGCCGATGCCCGAGACGATCGCCGAGATCGCCCGGAGACGACTGGCGCCGCAGGTGCGGGACATTGACGCCGGCCTCTACCCTGAGGGGGTCATGCGGGCGTTCGGCGCGGCGGGGGCATACGCCAGTCACCTCTCAGGCCCAAGCGCGCCGCTGGATTTAAGCGATGCGATTTCCGCCACGTCGCGCGCCGCCGAGCACTGCCTCTGCACAGCCTTCTGCATGTGGTGCCAGAACGCATTGGCTTGGTATATTTACTCCTCTGATAACGCCTCACTCAAAAATAACCTTGGCCCCAAGGTTGCAAATGGCGAGATTCTGGGTGGCACGGGCCTCTCCAATCCGATGAAGACCTTCTTTGGCATTGAGACCATGCGCTTGAAGGGGACGCCTGTCGAAGGTGGCTACACCGTGCGGGGCGCGCTGCCCTGGGTCTCAAATGTCGATCAGACTGGTTATTTTGGCGTGGTGTTCGAGGTCGAGGCGGCTGAGGAAGGCGCGGCGTCGAGGAGGGTGATGGCGGTGGTTGAGGGCGGCGCCGAGGGCGTCAAGCTCACGGAGGATCACGACTTTGTCGCCATGGGCGGGACCAACACCCAAGCCGTGCAGATGCGTGATGTCTTCATTGCTGACGACATGCTGCTGGCCGATCCAATCGACGACTATCTGAAGAAGATCCGCGCTGGCTTCGTGCTGATGCAGACCGGTATGGCGACTGGCATGATCCGCAGCTGCATTGGCTTGATGCGGCAGGTCGAGGCGCAGCTGGGTCATGTGAATAAGTATCTCGATCGCCAGCCGGGCGACTTTGAGACGGAACTGGCCGAACTGGAGGAGGAGATCCACAGTCTGGCGAAGACACCGTATGACACGTCAATCTCTTATTTCCGCCGGGTCATAACCGCCCGCTTGAAAGGCGGTGAGGCGTCGGTTGCGGCGGCGCATTACGCGATGCTGCATTGCGGCGCGCGCGGCTATGTCGGCCAGGGCGTCGCCCAACGCCGCCTGCGCGAGGCGTATTTCGTCGCCATTGTGACCCCGGCCACGAAACAATTGCGCAAGATGCTCGCCGAATTGCCGGCGGCTTAAACAGTCTCAGTACGCCAAATCAGTTGCATAAATGAAGGAGACGCCGATGACCTCCGTTCTTGTCAGCCCGTCTGAGCTCAAGGAAATAATGGGCCCGGATGTGGTGATCATCGACACTCGCGATCCGGATAGCTTCCAGAAAGGCCATATCGCGGGTGCGGTGAATCTGCATGACATCTTTACCTATCTCGCGACCTCCTCGCCTGAGGGGATGACGGAATTGACCGGGAAATTCGCCGCCGCCTTTGGCGCCGCTGGTCTGGATGGCGATAAGACCGCAGTGCTCTATGAGCAGTCTATGAGCACAGGTTTTGGCCAATCTTGCCGGGGTTATTTCCTGCTGAAATATCTCGGTTACCCGAGCGCCAAGGTTCTGCATGGCGGCCTAGAGGCTTGGACTGCCGCCGGCTACGACTTACACCAGGCGCCGCTGACGCCGACTCCGGCGCAATTCCCGGTCGACCCGTCCGCCGCGCAGATCATGCTGACATTGGAGGATGTCAAAGCGGCGCTGGGCGATCAAGCTGTCGCCATGCTCGACGTGCGGGACGTCGATGAATGGATTGCTGAAAGCTCCTCTCCCTACGGTAAGGATTTCTGCCCACGCAAAGGCCGTATCCCCGGCGCGAAGTGGATTGAGTGGTATCGGCTGATGAAACCTTCGCCAGAGGGGCCGATGATTAAGTCCGCCGATGAGGTGCTTGCGGAGTGTGCGACGGTCGGAATCACCAAGGAGACGCCGGTTTATCTTTACTGCTTCAAAGGGGCGCGGGCCTCGAATAGTTTCGTGGCTCTGAAGGAGGCCGGGGTGAAGGACGTCCGGATTTACTTTGGCTCCTGGAATGAATGGTCGCGAGATCCGGCGCTACCGATTGAAGAGGGCAAGCCGTTCGCGGCGTAGCAATCATGACGGCGGTGATTGGCTATTACTGTGCGCCGAACTCCGGTTTCGCCTATCTGGGCGAGCCTCGCTTGCGGTCGCTATCGGCCTGGGCGGGGGCGGAAATCCAATATCGCCCTCTCGACATTGGCTGGGTGTTGGCGGCCAGTGAGGCGATCCCGCCATTCAAACAATCCGCCGCGCGGCAGACATATCGCCAAGAGGAGATGAGCCGCTGGGCGGCGCGGTTCGAGGCGCCGGTGAGGCCTACGCTGGCCTACATTATGAATGGCGCCGGCCTTTGCGGACTGGACCGGCTTGGGCCCTACACTGAGGCGCTGCAAGGGAGGCGGGCTGATGTTTCTTTCACTCGCTGATCCAATCACCTTGCGGGCGGTGCTGGTGGATCGTCAACCCAGCCGACGGGACATGCTGATTAGTCTCTTGTCAGACCGAGGCTATACGGTTGTGGGCGGTTTCGATACGCCAGCGGCGGCGATTGATGCGGCCTTATCGTCAGATCTGACGATCTTTCACGCTGAGGCTGGCGGGCCTAGTGAGGCTATAGAAATCACCAGCTTGCGAGAAGGCTTGCCGGAGCCGTTGCTGGCGCTGGTCGAAGAAGCGGCGGCGGAAGTGATTGAGCGGTTGGTTTTGGCTGGGGCAGATCAGGTGACGCCAATCGGAGTACGGTCCGATCGGATCTCGGTCGGCATTGCCAGCGCCGCTGCGGCAAGGGCGCGTTTGCGAGTTCTGGTGATGGAGAAGGAGGAGGCCGAGGCAGCTTTGCGTTCAGTTAAGCTGGTCAACCGCGCTAAGAGCATCTTGATGTCACGTCATGCGCTAACGGAAGATGAGGCGCACAAGCGCGTGCAGCAAATGTCGATGAAACGCAATCAGCCCGTGGCGGACGCCGCGCGGGCGATCATCGACGCTGAAGAGTTGCTGGGGTGAGGCGTCGCCTCCTCTGGTGTGATCCTGGCGCTGATGGTGGCGCTTCAAGGGTCTGATCAACCACGGTGGTCGCTAAGGGCGGCGACGCCGGATCTGGCTGACGGCGGCCAAGGGTAATGCAGTGAAGGAAGAAGCTCATGGGAGCTTTAAGTAATCTCTACGATCCAGACGAGGTGCTGTGGACCGGTTGTCCCTGCGGCCTCCACGCCACCATGTTTGAGCATCAAGCAGCGTTGGCCAGCGCGGAGAAAGGGTCGCGGTTTTATTGCGCGGAGACCACGCCGGAAATGTCAGGCGTCGAACCCGTGCGCATTGAACGCGGCCCGCGCCTGGGAGAGCTGGGCGGCGAGGATGGCCTCAGAGCGTTGAGTGCGCCTGTCGAGCAGCCTGAGCAGCTAGACTGGAAAGATCAGGAAAAGGTGCTCGCCAACATCGCCGAGTCGGCGATCATGAAAGGCATCTTTGGATCGGATATGAACCGCCGCAACTTCTTGCGCGCGGTTGGAGGCACAACGGCGGCGGCGGCGATTGCTTCGGTGTTGCCGATTGAGAAAGCAATCGCCGATATTGTCGACGCCAAGGGCGCGCTGGAGAAGACAGACCTGAATGTCGGCTTCGTGCCGATCACCTGCGCCACACCAATCATCATGGCCGCGCCACTCGGCTTTTATGAGAAGTATGGGCTGAATGTCAGCGTCATTAAAACTGCCGGATGGGCGGTGAGCCGCGACAAGTCACTGTCGTTCGAATATGACGCCGCGCATATGCTGACGCCGATGCCGTTGGCAATCACCGTCGGCGCCGGCTCAGCGGCGACACCGTGGACTATGCCTGCGGTGGAGAACATCAATGGCCAGGCGATCACCCTGGCGATGAAGCACAAAGATAAGCAGGACCCGAAGCAGTGGAAAGGTTTCACCTTTGGGGTGCCGTTCGAATATTCGATGCACAATTTCCTGCTGCGCTACTATGTGGCGGAGGCCGGGCTTGATCCGGACCAGGATATCCAGATCCGGGTGGTGCCGCCGCCGGAGATGGTCGCCAACCTCTCGGCTGGCAACCTGGATGGCTACCTGTCGCCGGATCCGTTCAACCAGCGCGCGGTGTATGATGGTGTCGGCTTCATCTATAAGTTGACCAAGGAGATCTGGCCGGGGCACCCCTGCTGCGCCTTTGCTGCCAGTCAGAAGTTTATCGACGAGACGCCGAACACCTTCCTGGCGTTGTTTAAGTCGATCCTGGACGCCACGACGTACTCTTCCAACCCCGAGAATCGAGCGGAAATCTCGACCGCGATTTCGCCGAAGAACTATCTGAACCAGCCGGAGACGGTGGTGAAACAGGTCCTGACTGGGCGGTTCGCCGACGGTCTCGGCAAGGTGCGAAACGAGCCGGACCGGATCGATTTCGATCCTTTCCCCTACCATTCCTTCGCGGTGTGGATCCTCAGCCAAATGAAGCGTTGGGGCTATATCGAGGGCGACGTCAACTACAAACAGGTCGCCGAGCAGGTCTATCTCGCTACCGATGCGCAAGCTGTCATGGCCGATATGGGGCTGAGCGCGCCGGAAGCGACTTACCAGAGCTACGAGATCATGGGCAAAAGCTTCGATCCCGCCAGCCCTGAGGCCTATATCGACAGCTTCGCCATTAAACGCGGCTGATGCGGCTGGTCCGGTGCGTTTAGGCGCTCCGGGCCTTCTTGACGAATGCAACAGAGAGCCAAAGTCCAGTATGAGCCCGACACTTCAAGAGAAGATAAAAGCGGTCGCCCTATCCCTGGCGCTGTTGATTGTCTTTGTCCTGGCTTGGCATCTCTATGTGCAAGCACAGCAAGGGCCAGCTGTGGAGATGGACGAGGAGTTGGCTGCGCTGCTTGGTCCACAAGCCAAAGGGGAAAGTGCGCTTCCGAGCCCTTGGGATGTGGGCTCTGAGATCTGGGGACATCTGTCTGACCCTTTCTATGATGCGGGGCCAAACGACAAAGGCATTGGTATCCAGCTGGCTTACTCTATCGCCCGCGTCTTAACCGGATTTGGATTGGCGGCCCTGGTGGCGATTCCGTTGGGGTTCCTTATTGGGATGTCCTCTATCGCGCAGCGGGCGCTTGACCCGTTTATCCAGCTGCTGAAGCCGGTGTCGCCGTTGGCGTGGATGCCGCTAGCGCTCTACACCATTAAAGACAGCGAGACGTCATCGATCTTCGTGATCTTCATATGCTCGATCTGGCCGATGCTGATCAACACCAGCTTCGGCGTCGCCAGTGTGCGGCGGGAGTGGTTGAATGTGGCGCGGACCCTGGAAGTGCCGCCGCTGCGGACTGCGCTGCGGGTGATATTGCCTGCGGCGGCGCCGACGATATTAACCGGCATGCGGATTTCCATCGGTATTGCATGGCTGGTGATTGTCGCTGCGGAGATGCTCGTGGGCGGTACTGGCATCGGCTACTTCGTTTGGAATGAATGGAACAATCTCTCCATCACTGGCGTGGTGTCGGCAATCTTCTTTATTGGGGTGGTTGGCATGCTGCTGGACTTTGCCTTGGCGCGAGCAAGCAGCTTAGTGGCGTATGAGGATTGAGGGGCTGGTCATGAGCAAACAGAAACCCATCATTCGCCTGGAAGGCTTGGAAAAACGCTTTCCCAACCCTGAGGGCGGTGGCGATACGCAAATCTTTGGTGATGTCTGGTTCGATATTCATGAGGGCGAATTTGTCTGTCTGATCGGTCATTCCGGCTGCGGCAAGACCACGTTGCTCAATATTCTCGCTGGCCTCGATCGTCCTAGTGACGGGGTGCTTCTGGTTGGCGACCAGGAAGTCACCGGGCCTAGCCTTGATCGCGCGGTAATCTTTCAGAGCCATGCGCTGATGCCATGGATGACGACTTTAGGAAATATCGACTTCGCCGTCGCCTCACGCTGGCCCAGTATGACCAGGGTGCAGCGGGCGGCGCATTGTCAGAGCTTTATCAATTTGGTTCATCTCACCGGCTCGGAGAACAAGAAACCATCGCAGCTTTCCGGCGGAATGAAGCAACGCGTCGGGATCGCTCGGGCGCTGGCGATTGAACCGCGGATCATGTTGATGGACGAGCCTTTTTCTGCACTTGACGCTTTGACGCGCGGCGCTTTGCAGGAGGAGTTGCTATCGATCGTGGCTGAGCGCCAGCAGACCAGCTTCATGATCACCCATGACATCGATGAGGCGATCCTGCTCGCGGACCGCATCGTTCTGATGACCAACGGGCCGGAGGCGCGGGTCTGTGAAATCGTTGAGAACACGCTGCCGAAGACTCGTAAGCGCGCCGATATGCATACGCATCCGAACTACTATCCGATGCGCAACCATCTGATCGAATTCCTGGTCAACCGCTCGAAGAACTTCAAGGCCGAGATCGCCAGCGCCGGCTACGATCCACGCCGCCCTCCGATCGCTCGGCCCGCCGCGAGCGGACCAGCGCCGATACCTGAAAAAGTCGCCAGTTGAGAAGGAAGACGATGATGATCACGCGTGCGGAATTGACTGAGAAAATCGTCGCGCACAAAATCATGCGCGAGGTGAAATGGAGCGATGTTGCGGCCTCGGTGGGGCAGTCCAAAGAATGGACCACGGCGGCGCTGATGGGGCAGATCTCGCTGACCCGCGATCAGGCGATTGCGGCGGGCAACGCCCTGGGCCTGAACTTTTCAGACGAGGAACTGGCGTTGCTGCAGATCGTGCCGTATCGCGGATCGCTGCCCACGGCGGTGCCAACTGATCCGTTGATCTACCGTCTGTATGAGGTGGTGAACGTCTACGGCACCACCATGAAAGCTCTGATCGAGGAGGAGTTTGGTGACGGGATCATGTCGGCGATCGACTTCACCATGGACATCAGCCGGGAAGCCAATCCGGCCGGTGATCGGGTCAAAATTGAGATGACTGGAAAGTTCCTGCCCTACAAAACCTACTGATCGTTCCGCCGCATTGCGAAGGGCGCGCCCGGCCTTCGCCATATCGGCTTAACCTCCGGGCGATGGCTGTTTGCCGAGTTAAAGAGGACACGCCAATGACGACGTTAATATTTTCTCGCGCCGCGACATGGCTCACCGCGCCGGCTCTGATGCTGGCAGTGACGCCTGCCCTGGCGCACCACCCGTTGGGCGGGATGAAGATGGAGACCTTCACCCATGGGTTTCTCTCAGGGATCGGGCATCCGGTGCTGGGCTTTGACCACCTGTTCTTCGTGGCGTTGGTCGGTGTCGCCGCCCTGTATACGGGGCGGGCGCTGATTGCCCCTATCGGGTATGTCTTGGGCATGCTCGCGGGATGCTTGTTGATGATTTCAGGTGTCGCCATGCCCGCCGCTGAGATTGTTATCGGCGCGTCGTTGCTGGTGCTTGGGTATATGGTTCTGTCGGGGAGGGCTTTGAGTTTTCCGACCGCTTTGGCCCTATTCGCTGGTTTTGGCCTGTTCCATGGCTCTGCGTTTGGCGTCAGCATTGTCGGCCAGGAAGGCGGCGCAGGGCTGGCGGTGGTCGTCGGGTATCTAATTGGCTTGGCGGCTGTGCAATACGCTATCGCTGTGCTGTGCGGGGCTGCCGCGCGATATGGGTTCCAGGCGCTTGACGCCTCGGCGGTCAATGCCCGTATTGCTGGCGCTGTCGTGGCTGGAATTGGCTTGTTCCTCTCCCTGGAGAACGCTGAGGGCGCCTTGTTCGCCGCGATGGGCTGGGGCTGAAACCTGAGTCTGGGCGCGCCCGCCAGAGCGGGCGCGCCGTTGTCGCTACTGTTGTACCTCGCAGTCATTCATGGAAGGCGCGATCATGCCGACAGCTCTCGATAAAACGCCCGTCACTTTGCTCACTGGTTATCTTGGTGCAGGCAAAACCACCCTGTTGAACCGCATTCTCACCGAGGAGCATGGCAAAAAATTTGCTGTGGTCGTCAATGAGTTTGGGGAACAGGGCATCGATAATGATCTAGTGATCGGCGCCGATGAAGAAGTGTTCGAGATGAATAACGGCTGCATTTGCTGCACCGTTCGAGGCGACTTGATCCGCATTCTGGGCGGACTGATGGATCGCGCTGAAAACTTTGACGGTATTCTGATCGAAACCACGGGCTTGGCTGATCCTGGCCCCGTGATCCAGACCTTCTTTGTCGATGATGAGCTGCGCGACAGGGTGGCGCTGGATCAGGTCGTCACTGTCGTGGACGCCGCGCATTTTCTCGACAAGGTGGAGGAAAGCCATGAGGCTGAAGAGCAGGTCGCGTTCGCAGACTTGGTGATTGTGAATAAGATTGATTTGGTGGGGACGGATCAGCGCGCCGGGGTGAACGCCAAGATCACAGCGCTTAATCCTCACGCCAAGATCGTCGAGACAAGCCATAGCGCCGTATCATTGGAGCTGCTGCTGGATCGCGCCGCGTTTGATCTGGACCGCCTGCTTTCGATAGAGCCGGGATTCCTGGAGGAAGACCCGGAAGATCATGAACATGACGACACCATTGGCAGCGTGTCGCTGGTGGCGGAGGCGCCGTTGGAGGCGCGGAGTTTCTCGGAATGGATGCGGGGTTTGGTGCGGGATCACGGACCGTCGATTTTTCGCTCCAAGGGTATCTTGTCGTTCACCAACGCGCCTCGGCGCTATGTGTTCCAAGGCGTGCATATGGTGATGGATAGCCAGTGGGGCGCGGAGTGGCGGCCGGATGAGCGGCGCATGAGCCGTCTGGTGTTTATCGGACGCAATCTTGACGCTGGTCAGCTCGAAGCCGGTTTTCGCGCCTGCCAGGAGCGCGCTGCGGCATGAGCCAGTCTTCTTCTCTTGTGGCGGAACGGGACTACGGCGCTGAGCAGATTGCGCCGGGGGTGTCCTTGCGTGAAGTGGAAGTGGGCGCCAATGTGACGGCGTTGTCGGTGCTGACGCGGGGCGTCGCGGTTGGGTTGGGCGACGGCGAGGTGCTGGCGCTGGTCGACGGCGATCCCCTCCGACTGGGGCGGCATGACGGCGCTGTGACCGCCGTGTGTGACTTGGGCGGCGGGCGCGTGTTGTCAGCGGGCCAGGACGGCAGAGTGCTGCAATTCTCGTTGGAAACTTCCGGTGGCGCGCCGATCGCCTTGCATGAGTCCTCCAAGGATTGGGTGACGGAATGCGCCCATCACGCCGGGGCTGGGATGACGGCGGCGGCGGTTGGGCGCGCCATCGTGCTGATCACCGCTGATGGCGTGGGCGGTTGGCTGACCGATCACCCTAGCACGGTAACGGGTCTGGCGTTCTCGCCGCGCGGAGATCAAATCGCGGCCAGCCGTTATGACGGGGTGACGGTTTGGTCGACCCAGGACGCGGCGACGCCGGTGGAGCTGTATTGGAAGGGCTCGGCGATCGCGGTGTCTTGGTCGCCGGATGGGCGTTATGTCGCGGCCGCCACCCAGGATCGCGAGCTGCATGTGTGGGATCTGGCGACAGGCAAGGATTATCGTTTGGGCGGCTTCACCTCCAAGGTGCGTCAAATCGGATGGTCCGCCGACTCCAGCCATCTGGTGTGCAGCGGATCTGATGTGATCGCCGCCTGGCCGATCGCGGGCGGCCCTGGCGCGTTTCCGCCGAGGGAGATCGGTTATGTTTGCGCTGCGCAGGTCTCCGCCGTGGCCGCAGGCAGGGCGACCGACAGGCTGGCGGGAGGCTTTTCAAACGGCGCGGTGCTGATCGGCGACGCCAAATCCGGAGATGCGCTGATCGCACGCGCAGGCGGCGAGGGCGATGGCGGCGCGATCACCCGACTCGCTTGGGCCCAGGGTGGTTTCGACCGGCTGTATTATGGAACGCGCGACAACAAATGCGGAGAAATTCGGATTCAGGCCGAAGGTGGCTCGGCGTTGTCCTGATCATCGTGATCCTTTGGGGCGTGCTCCGAGTGAGCTTGGGCCAAGGGGTGTTTTTCCAGCACCAGCCGTTTCAACCGCTCGTCTAGCACATGGGCGTAGATTTCAGTCGCGGCGATGTCGGCGTGGCCAAGCAGGGTCTGAATCACACGCAAATCCGCGCCGTTTTGCAGCAGATGGGTCGCGAAGGCGTGGCGTAGAGCGTGCGGGGAGACCCGGTCGGCGGCGAGGCCCGCTGCGCGGGCGAGGTTTTTCACCATGGTGAAGAAGGCGACGCGGGTCAGGTGGCCTTGCGCGCCGCGTCCAGGAAACAGCCAGGGGCTCTCGGCATCGCGGGCGTCTCCGGCGCGGACCTTGACCCAGGCGGCGATCGCCGCGCGGGCAGGTCCGGAAAGGGGCACCATTCGTTCGCGTTCGCCCTTGCCGCGCACCAGGATCATCTCCGGCGCTCCTTCGACAGCGCTGAGGGGCAAGGACACCAGCTCGGTGACCCGCACGCCAGTGGCGTAGAGCGTCTCCATCAAACAAGCGCGCCGCCGAGTCGCGCGTTCATTCTCGCCAGCGCTCTGGGCATGGGCGGCGGCGAGCAGGCGGTCGACTTCCTCGATGGAGAGCGGGTCGGGCACGCGCTTCGCTTGTTTGGGCGCGGCGACGGTTGCGGCGGGGTCCGTGTCTCGAAACCCTTCTTCAACGGCGAAGCGGTGCAATTGCTTCACCGCTGAGAGACGGCGAGCGCGGGTGGCGGGGGAGAGGCCGTCTTTCGCCCAAACGGAGAGCGCCGCCTCCACGTGGTCGCGGGCGGCGCTCGCAGGGGTGCGGCGTTGGATCGTTAACTGATCGACATAGGCGCGGAGGTCTCGGCGGTAGGCGTGCAAAGTGTTGACGGCGGCGCCGCGCTCGGCGGCGATGGCGTCCAGATAGGCGTCGATCCAGCGGTCCGCACTGTCGTCCTCCGGGGAGGGCGACACGCTATTGACCGCTGAAGACGCCTCCGGCGCGTCAGCCATCAATCAAGATGGCGTCAACGGCGATCTGGCGGGCGATGTCGTTTTGCCCGGCGGCCATCAACATCGTCAGCGCCTCATACAACGTTTCCGGCCCTACCGCTGAGCCGGAGGTGAGCTTGGCCAGGGCGCCGAACATCAGCTCGCCATAGCGGCCGTCAGCGGCGAGAAGTTCGACCCGGGGCGGTACGGGATACAAGGTCGGGTCCGGAGTCTCGACCCCAAAGGCGTTCAGTGCGGCCATCAGACCCCCGGCGCGCTGGTCGCCTCGGGCGGCGCGGGCGAGAAGCGGATTCAGGTCGCTGCGGCTCCAGGGGCCGGTCCACACCGAGACCGCGACACGATCGAGGGCGCGCTCCTCTGGGCCGGCGGCTTGGCGCTCTTCCGGGGTGAGGAGCATCGAGGCCGCATCGCCTTGGCCGCCGAGCCGCAGCGCCCTGCGCAGGGTGGCGTCTTGCATTGGCGCCCCGGCGGCTGCGCGACGAGCCAACTCTGGCGCCAGCAGGCGAGCCATCATCGCCTCGCGTCCCCCCTCGCGGGCGCGGCCCAGGGCGAGGCGGAAGGAGCGGATGGTGTCGCTGGGCGGGGAGGCGACGGCGGCGCGGTAAGCTTCGACCCGGCCCCAGATGCCGCCGGATTCAGCGGAAGAGGCGGCGCCGTAGGCCGACATCAAGGTTTCGGTGGCGATGGCGCCGGCGATCTCCAACCGCTCCAGCGCCTCAAGCCGCGCGCGGGGCGATGCGCCTGTGTCGGTGGGGGAAAGGCGGGCGAGCGGGGCGGCGCGGGCGTAGTCCGCCGGTGGTTCGATGCTGGCGCGGCGCATCGCGGCCAGCCGCAGGGGCGTCAGCTCGGATACCTTCTTTGGCGCGTCAATATATGAGGCGAGGCCGGGGTCGGCGGCGGCCTCCAATAGGGTGAGCGTCAACTCGTCTGACTCTCCGAGCGCGCGGGCGGCCTGGATGGCGACGCCTGCGCCAGTGCCAGCTCCAGCGGCGTCGTCATTCAGCGTCAGGCAATAGATTCGCGTCAAGGCGTGATTTCTCTCCGCCTCCGGGTCGCGCAGCAGCGCGTCGCAGAGCGTTGGCGTTCGGTCGGCGACCAGGGCGGCGTCGATGGCGATCGGGTGCAGCAACTGGCCGCCGATTTCGCCAAGGCGGGCGATGGTGTCAGCGGCGCCGAAACGGCGCAGCGCCTCCAGCCGGGCGGTGAACAGATCGGTGTTGGGATCGCTTCGGCGCGGGGCCTCGAAGCTCGCCGCCAGCATCAGAACTGAGAACCTGTTTGCGGCGCGGTTCTTGGAGGGGCGCAACCGCGACACCAGATCCACCGCCTCTTCAGCGGGGACGCCGCGCCAGATGTCCACCGGCAGATTGAGTGCGCGCGGATCGCTGACGCCGGCGCCGGCGGAGTCGATGTCCTCCAACCGAGCGACCGAGACCCCCTCTCCAGGAGCGGCGGGAAAGCCGCTGGCGGCGGGGGCGATCGAGGCGGTGGCGGGAGCGGTGCCTGTGGGAGCGGTGCCTGGAGGCGCCGAGCCAGGCTGGGCGGGCGGCCAGACACCTGGTTGTTGCGCACCGGTCCAATCGCCGGGTTGCGAGGCGATCTCGCTTCCCGGCTGCGGATACCCGGCCTGCGGGGTGGCTTGTGAGCCAATTTGATAGGTCGTGTCGCCGTTATTTGGGGTCGGGTAAGGTTGCTGCCCGCCGATCTGAGCGCCGTATCCGGGTTGTTGACCGGTCCCATATTGACCTGCGGTTTGACCTGTCGTTTGTCCTGCAGATTGACCACCTGCCGACCAATCGCCAGGGCCGGGCCGGGCTGCGCGGGTCGTGGCAGCCCCTGGCGGAACGGTCGCCGGGGGAAGTCCGGTTGCGGTTTGGGGCGCGCCGGTGGGGGTCTCGACAGCAGGCCGGTTGATGGCGCCAGCGTCAAGCGGCGGCAGCGGGGCGACGCCTGCGGCGGTGTCGCCGCGAAGCCAGGGAATCACATTCTTCGGGCTGTTTTGAGCGGGGGGCGGCTGTTGGCCATAGCCGGGCTGTGGTGCGGGCGCTTGACCATAGGTTCCCTGCCCCTGCCCCTGGGTCGCCGGATCGCCGTACGTGGTTCCGCCATAGGGGGGAATCGGCTGCTGTTGCGCCCCCGCAGGCGCACTTGCTGTTGCGATCGTCATGAATAGCGCCATGGAAAGCGTGCATGCCCTCAGCGAGATCGAGCGGGGGCGGGATGCGTCCAAGTTTTTCATTGCGATAGCCCTTGCAGCGTGGCCGGTTGTTCGATCTGCCGGGTTGGGGCGGGGAGATCTATGAACGCCACCGCAATCGCCCCCCCGGCGGCGGCCAACAGGACCGCCCACATCACCAACCTACCCAAAAATCGCATGACGCCTCGCCTTTTACCTTCTACGACGCGATCCGCATCGTCGCATGGAGTCGGACGATGATGGCGATTTGCGCGGCGCGCCGGTGTTTTCTATCGTCGCTTTTTAACTGCGTCGCCGGGCCTGGGCAATCTGTCGAGGCCGCCGTCGGCCGCGGACGCTGCGAATGGATGCGAATGGGGATGAATAAGGATCACATTGACACCCCGCCTGCGACGGAAACCGCTGGGCCATCGCCGCTGCGTTTGGCGCGCACGGTGACGTTGGTCGGGCTGATGGGAGCCGGCAAGAGCGCCATCGGCCGGCGGCTGGCGGCGTCGCTTCAAGCGCCGTTCATTGACGCTGACGATGAGATCGTCAAGGCGGCGGGCATGACCATTCCCGAGATTTTCGAGCGTCTCGGCGAGCCCGAGTTCCGCGCCGGAGAGCGCCGGGTGATCCACCGCCTGCTGCGGGAGCGCCCACAAGTGGTGGCGACCGGGGGCGGCGCGTTCATGGATCCGGTGACGCGAGGCGAAATTGGCGAGCGGGCGGTGTCGGTCTGGTTGAAGGTGGATCTCGACACTTTGGTCTCGCGAGTGTCGCGCCGCAACGATCGGCCTTTGTTGCGCGGCGTCGATCCGCGCGAGAAATTGGCGGAGTTGATGCGGGTGCGCGATCCAGTCTACGCCACTGCTGATGTCACCATCGTCAGCCGGGACGCCCCGCATGAGGCGGCGGTGCGTGATTTGACCCGGGCGCTGATGGCGGTTGGGGCGGTCGCGCCTGGCGTTTAAGCCTTGCGATTCGACATCCCCGAAATGGTTGGGTGCTGCCCACGCACCCCTTAAGCACGGAGCGTCAGATGCCGAGCGATCAGAGCCCGCCCGATTGGGAGCGTTTTCTGCCCGACGCCGCCAAGCCCGGGGCCGCCTCGCTGGCGGATGTCGAAACCCTGGCCGTCGCGCTCGGCGACCGCGCTTATCCGATCCATATCGGCGCCGGCCTTCTCCCTCGCGCCGGCGCCCTCATCGAACCGCTTTTCGGCGCCAGAAAACGCGCCGCCGTCATCACTGACCGATCGGTCGCTTGGCGGCACCTCGACACGCTCTGGAGCGGACTCTCCGCTGCTGGCGTCGACGCCGACGCCATCACCTTGGAGCCGGGAGAGGCCACCAAGAGCATGGCTTCTCTTGACACGGTGTTAAGTCAGCTTCTCGACCTCAAGATCGAACGAGACGATTTGATCATCGCGTTTGGCGGCGGCGTCATCGGAGACCTCGCGGGCTTCTCGGCGGCGGTGTTGCGGCGCGGGGTGCGCTGCGTGCAAATCCCGACCACGTTGCTCGCCCAGGTCGACAGCTCGGTCGGCGGCAAGACCGGGATCAACGCGCCCCAAGGTAAAAATCTGATCGGAGCCTTTCACCAACCCTCGATGGTGCTCGCCGACATCTCCGTGCTTGACACGCTGCCGGAGCGGGAGCTGCTCTCCGGTTATGCCGAGGTGGTGAAATACGGCCTGCTCGGCGACCTCTCATTTTTCGAATGGTTGGAGGCGAACGGTCCGGCGCTGAAGGCGGGCGACGCCGCTGCGCGAACCTATGCGGTGAAAACTTCCTGTCTCGCCAAGGCCGCGATCGTCGCCCGCGACGAGACCGAGCGCGGCGACCGGGCGCTGCTGAATCTCGGACACACCTTCGGCCACGCGTTGGAGGCCGCCACCGGTTATTCGCCGCGTCTGCTGCATGGCGAGGGGGTTGCGATCGGCATGTGTCTCGCCTTTGAGGCGTCCCAGCGCATGGGCCTGTGTTCGCAGGAGGACCCCAGCCGCGTCCGCGCGCATCTCAGCGCCATGGGCCTTAAAACCCGCCTGAAGGACATCTCCGGCGAGTTGCCGGACGCCGACGGCCTTATCGCGCTGATGGCGCAGGATAAGAAGGTCCAAGCCGGGCGCATGACCTTTATTCTCGTCCGGGCGATTGGTGATGCGCTCCGCACCCAGGAGGCGGATCTCGATGTGATAAGACGGGTATTGGTTGAGGAATTGGCGGCCCGCTGAAAACAGCGTTTATCCTGATAGGGAGTTTAGAGCGCTACGCGGGTGGTCTGTAACGGCTGCATGAAATTCTCAGACGGGCGGCGGTTTTGTGAGCAGCCGACCACCCCGATCAGATGGCGGCTAGGGCTACAACCTCTCGTCGCTTGCCCAGAAAAACGGCCAAATCCTCCTCAGGCATTGGCCGCCCCAGCCCGTAGCCTTGTAGGGTTGAGCATCCAAACCGCTTGAGAATCTCAATATGCTCGTCGGTCTCGACCCCTTCCGCGACGACCTCGATCGACAGCGTCTTGCCAATCTCGATGATGGCCTCGACCAGCCGCAAATGCCGCTCCGAATGGGTGATGGGGGTGACGATTTGACGGTCGATCTTCATCGCCTGCGGCGAGACCGACATCAGCCCCGCGATCGAGGCGCGACAGCTGCCGAAATCGTCGATTTCAATTTCTATGTGTTTCTCTCTAAGCGCGTCGAGAGACATCTGCAACGGGTCGCTCAAGGTGTCGAGCGACATCGATTCTAACAATTCAAGAGCAATTTTGGTGTCCTGATCGATGCTGGCCCTCAATGTATCGGCCAAATCCGGCAACATCAGGCGGTCCGCAGTGACATTGAAGCTCACCTTTGGGATGACCACGCCGCCTGCACGCAGCCGCTTCAGGGCCTCGGCGGCTTTCGCAAAGATGATTTTATCAATCTGACCAATCATATGCATGTCGCTCGCCGTCTCCCAAAAGAAGCCGGGCGCGAGCACGCCGCGCTCTGGATGGTTCCAGCGGCAGAGCACCTCTAAACCGCGCAACTCCAATGTGTCCGCGTAAAACTGTGGTTGGAACACTGGAAAGAATTCCTGGCGCTCCAGCGCTACAATCAATTGATCCGCGAGCTGTTTATTTTCAGAGATTTGGCGTTGGAGGTCTTGCGTGAAGAGTTCGACCCGATTGCGCCCCTCTTTCTTGGCTCGGTAGAGCGCCAGATCCGCGTTCACCAGCGTCGCCCACGCATTTTTGTCAGCGTCTACGCCGAACGCGACGCCCGCGCTTGCGCCCACCCGGAGCATGTGCCCGTGGAAAGGGATCGGCGCGCGGATCGCCGCTGTTATGCGCTCAGCTAACCGTTTGCTAGCCGATATTGACGGCGCCGGGCTGGTGACAATGACAAACTCATCACCGCCGATCCGAAAGGCGCGATCATTCACATCAATGACGTCATTCAACACAGTGGCGGCATGCTTCAAAATATAGTCGCCGGCATCATGGCCGATTGTGTCATTTATTTCCTTAAAACGATCCAAGTCCATATGAATGATCGCGAAATCTTGCTGCTCTTCTTTGGCTGCAATTTCAACTAAACTTAAGTGTTGATCAATGTATCGGCGATTTGGTAATCCCGTGAGTGCGTCATGCAGCGCTTTCTGCTGAATTTCGGCGTTCTTTACTTCCAGAATTTGCTTCTGCTCTTCCGTTGTCATCATTAGTTGCTGTACTTTGACGGTCATATCGTCAAAAACTTGACCCAGCCGACTGATTTCATCGTGACCACACAGCTCGGTGCGCGCCGACAAATCACCGCTTCCAACGGCTCGGGCAACTTCTGAGATTTTGTCGATGGGCTCAACAATTTGTTTGTTTGTTTTTCTGGACAGCCGAATGGCGACGAAAACACCGCAGCATAACAGCGCGAATATTACCGTGATCAGACGAAACGCAGGCGATAAGGCCGCGAATAACTTCTCTTCAGCTACGATGAGATAGGAAACGCCCTCTACCCTGACTTTCCGGCCCGCCATGATGACGAGATCGCCGTGCAATCCGGACCGTAGGCCAAAATTGAGCGGGTCTTCGAGGCGCCGCCCTTGTTGGACGATCACCGGATCACGGTGTGCGATCACCGCGCCGTCCCCATTCATGACATAGACGTCCCGGTCAGCTGTGAGCTGTGTCTCGCGCAGTATCCGCCATAGCGCTTCGCCCTGGAGGATGGCGACGAGGGTTTTATCGACATCCCCTGTCTTCAAATCCACCAGCGGGTAACTCAATACGATGCGAGGGCGGCCAGAAGCGTCGATTTGGGGAAAGGCGCCAAAGGTTGGCGCTTTGCTCCGGGTCGTCTTGTCCAGCAGCCGGATCAAATCGGAGCCTGCGAAATCCTCGGGCGGTGTCAGACTCGCCTTGTCAAAGAACAGCAAGACGTCGCCGCCGCCGTCGACGATCGCCAGAGATTGGAAGCTGTCACTCTGGGTGAGGGTTCGCGAGAGAATATCTTGGGTGGTTTCTGAATTCGTCTGCTGAAGGTCGAAATATTGATCCAACGTGGAGACGCGGGCGACCGCCTCCGCGAGATGCTGCGCCACGTTGGAACTGACGCGCGCCGCGACCTCGCTCTGCATTTGCTCCGCAGCGGTTTTGAGCGAAACTGACCCGATCCAAGCGGTCGCCACCGCCAACAGCAACAAGGGCGCGCAGGCGACCGCTAGGTAGGTTCGCAGAAATCTCCGCCTGAAGGAGTCGCTTCTGTTCATGCGAGGTTCCGAAGGATCGTTCGCCAATCCCTGTTGGGACTAGCGGACGATAATCCGTGCTTGTTTCAGAACGTCATCCGGGATCTCAGCCCCGATCTGCTTGGCGATGGGCAAATTGACAGCCAGGAAACTTGTGGCTGTCGCCACCGGAATTTCCGCAGGCTTCGAGCCACTGATGATTTTATCGGCGATTTCCGCCGCCCGCCGACCGACCTCTACATGCGCAAAGCCGTAGCTGACAAAGCCGCCCTTCTTCACCTGATTGAGGCCGGGGACGCTAAGCGCCAAACCTTGCGCTACAGTTGCTTTATGGATGGCCGGCAATTGGCCGGTGATCATCCCATCTCGCGGCAAGAACAGGCCGCCGACGCCTTCTGGAATGTTCTGCAGCAGCGCGCCGAGTTCGTTGGCGTCTCGTACGGCGTGAGGGATGACCTCAACGCCCAGCGACTCGGCGGCCGCCTGGGCTTGCTCGGTAGAAGACACCGAGCTGACATTGTCCGGGTTGTACGGGACAAGCACGGTTTGGAGGCCCGGCGTCAGATCAACAAGCCACTTCAATCGCTTGCCGCCGGAGCGGGGCAGCATGACGCCGGTGACGTTGCCGCCCGGATTCCGAAGAGAGCTGACCACTTCAGCCGCGATTGGGTCGTTCACCGGGCCGAAAACTACCGCGATGCCGGTGCCTTGCGTCGCTTTTTCGGCGGCTTTGGTTGCGGGCGTGCTGGAGGCGAAGATCAGATCTACCTTCGCCGAGACCAATTTCTCAGCCGCTGCTGTCAACTTGTCGCCGCGCCCCACCGGGCCGTCATAGTTAAAGACGATGTCGCCGCCCTCGACATGCCCAAGCTCCTTCAGCTTATCCTTGAAGCCCTGAAAAGTGATCTCATCAACCGCCGTCGGATGCAAAACCCCGATGACAAAGGGTCCAGAGCGTTCGCTTGGCGTAACGGCGACCACGGCCCCGATCACCAAGCACAGTGAAAGCGCTCCTAAGAGAGCGTAAAACCTAGACATATCATCACCATGCAAATTTGCCCCGGGATGGGACTGCTTATATTCGGATATTCTAAATATTTTGCTGTGGTGCTATTTATTCAGATGGGCATTCTGTAAAATAACTTGCCCACAATTGATGTTCTGGACTTGGCGTGACAGGTGAATTTTTATACATCTGTTAATCAATGGCCGTATTCAGCCAAAGCGAGCTAACTCGGGTTGCCATCAGCTGTCGGGTCTGAGGGCGCCCGGATCCAGGCCACCGCCTCTATGCCCTAAGGTGTCGCGCCAACCGTGGCGCAACGGATGGCGTCGACCATCGCCTGAGCAACCTCCTGCGGCGCGTGTTGCGACATCAGGATGCCCCGTCGGGTCAACGGTAATGCCGGAAACCCTTCGCTCTCCGTCAACTCCCTCAGGGCAGGCTCCATCAGAGATTTTGGCAATACCCCCACCGCAAGTCCTGATCTGATCGCGGCCCTTACGCCTGCGAAACTCTCGCTGATATAGGCCACTCGCCAAGCCCGGCCGGCCGTTTCCAACGCGTCCGCGCCAAAATGACGCCAACTGCAATTGCCCCGCTCCAAAACCGCCAGCGGCGCCGGGCGATCCGGCCCGCACGAGAAACTCGGCGCGGAGGCCCAAAGGTTTGGCTCCGGCGCAAGCGGCGCGCTGCCTGGAATATCCGCGTGGGAGACGACGGCGACATCCAGCGCGCCCCGGCGGATCTCGTCGGGAAAACCCGATGTGCAGCCGGAGCGGGCGGAAACTTCGACCATGGGATGGCGCTGCGAGAAGTCGAACAGCACCGTCTCCAGAAGCGTCTCGGCGTAATCGTCGGGCAGGCCGACGCGCAGACGCCCCCGCAACGGATCTTCAAACAGCGCCCCGACGCGGCTCAGCTCGGACATGATGTTGCGCGCGACTGGCAGCAGTTTCTCACCATCCGCCGTTAACGTCATTCCACGCGCCTGCCGCTCGAACAAACGCACCTCAAGCGTCTCCTCCAACTTGCCGATTTGCACGCTGATCGCTGATTGTGTTCGGCCGAGCGCGGTCGCCGCATGGGTGATGTTGCGGCAATCGGCGACCGCCACGAATGTTCTCAAGGCGTCGCCGCATTTCGCCAAGCGTTCTTGTTTGATCATGGCTTATATCGAAAACATTCATTTTTCGAATGTCAATTCAGCAGATAGCCCTCGCTTCGAACCAAGGGAGGGCGGCAAGTGGAACCGACGACGGCGCTATTTCTGATCGTGATCGGGCTTGTCGGCGGCGCATGGAACGCCGTCGCTGGCGGGGCGACGCTGTTCACCTTTCCGGCGCTGATGGCTGTGGGCCTGCCACCGGTTGTCGCCAACGCCACCAACTATCTGGCGATGCTGCCATCGAACGCCGCCGCGATCCCCGCCTATCGGCGTGAGCTGCGCGACGTCGGGCGCAGATGCTGGCCGCTGTTGATCGTCTCCGGCGCCGGGGCGATCCTGGGCTCACTTCTCCTGCTTGTTTCAGAAGCTGCTTTGTTCGAGTTTTTGGTCCCGTTTCTGATCCTGATTGCGACGGGGCTGTTCGCCCTCGGCCCAAAGCTCGCAAACAGCTTGAGGGCGGTGTTCTCCGGTGAAGCGCCGATGGTGTTGCTTTACGCCGCCTTATTCACCTTCTCGATTTACGGCGGTTACTTTGGCGCTGGGCTTGGGATCATATTGCTCGCCATTGTGCAAATCATGGGTTTCACCTCGTTCCACATCGCCAACAGCCTGAAGAATTTGCTTGCGACCAGTTTTACTGTTCTGAGCATTCTGGTGTTTGGCGTCGGCGGGATCATCGCTTGGCCGGAAGCGCTGGTGATGATGACCGGCAGCAGCGTCGGCGGATACCTTGGCGGACGCTACGCCAAGTGTATCAACGAGACCTATCTAAGAACAGGCGTCACCCTTTTCGGACTGCTGCTGTCAGCCGTGTATACCGTACGGCTAGCTCAACAAGGATGATCTTTTGCTATGGAAGGCCTTACGAGAAAAACGGATCTCCCAGTGCTCATCCGGCAAACGACGCATGCCGACAGCGATGAGGTGACCGCGATCTTCCAGGCGTCGTATCCGAAACTGATGCCAGCGGGCTATGCGCCTGATTTGCTGGAGGTGGTGCTGCCCGCCATGACGATCGCCAAGCCTGCGCTGCTCTCATCTGGCTCATACTTCGTCGCTCTTGCGGAGGATAACGCCTACGCAGGATGCGGGGGATGGACGAAAGAACGCCCGGGTACAGGCGAGAAGAGGGAAGGGCTGGGCCATATCAGGCATTTCGCCACCCATCCGGATTATGTGGGGAAGGGAGTTGGCCGGGCGATCTACCTAGCTTGCGAAGCGCTGGCGCGTTCGGAAGGTGTGACAAAATTTGAGTGCTATGCGAGCCTCAACGCCGAAGGCTTTTATAGGTCGCTCGGATTTGAACTGGTCGAGCGCATTGATGTGCCGATGGGCGAAGGTCTAGTGTTTCCATCACTGCGGATGATGCGCGCCATCTGACAAAAATGCGACTGGCCGAGCTTAGCCCTGCCAGCCGTCGCTTCCCTCAAATATTTACGTAGCGGACCGGATTTCCGAAACGGGTGCGGAAACGGTCAGGCACCCGGCGCCCGACCCAGTCGCGCCAGGTTTTGCCGCCAGCGGGGCGGCCAACGAAACCGTAGGGCTTCTTACCCTTGGCGTCTGGATAGGCGCAGAAGATCGGGTCGTCGCATGGCAGCCAGCTGTCGACGGTGAACACCGCGCGGACGATGCCTTTGGCGTGCGACACCACGCAATCCGCCTTTTCCGCCCGCTTCAGGTCCAGCGACCAGCCATGGCGGGTGCGGGCATAGAGGTCTGACCAGGAGATCGGGGCGTCGTCATCGTCTTGCGGCCAATGATCCGAAATCGACAGCAGCAGGCATTTATGGTCGTAGAACCGCGCGGGCGGCTGGTCGTAGCTGCGGATCGCTTCATCCGTGCTGCGGGCGCCGAATTCCTTTGTGCCTTCGCCGGCCACCTGGTTGGTGAGGTCGGGGAACGCCTGGATCAACGCCGCCTCGACGGTGGCGGTTTCATCCTCATCGCGCAGGTTATGGCGGTGAATGATGGTCACCACCCGCTTGCCAGAGAGGTGAATCTCGCGAATGCGGTTGGTCTTCGCGGAGCGTTTCCCGTCAGCCGCTTCATCCATATGGTCGAAGATCCGGTTATTCACGCCGCGGCCGACATAAAATGTCTCACCGTCTCGCGGGTCGATCAGCCGATAGACGTAGCGCCCCAACTCGCCGCTGACGCTTTCGGAAAAACGATCGTAGGTGATTTCTTCAGACGCGGGTCCGGCGCCTTTGGCATCATCCAGGCTCATATCTGCTGCCTCTCTTCGCCGTCCGCTGAGGTCTCTCCTCCTCTTGCAGCTGGCGCACAAATCTGATGTCCGCGTTCCGGGCGCCGAAAATCGCGACTGTCCTGGAGGAACGCGTTTTACGCTTTCGAGCAGGGATTATGTAGATGTAATCCACCGCCAATGCGCAGCATCTTGTGGCTAACCGAGTCTGAATGTCAATTTTGAGTGTGCGCAAGCGCAAAAAATCCTCTCCCTACATACCGGGAGAGGATCTGGCGCCACGAGGTGGGTGATTTTTGCGACATCTCGCCGGATGTCGGGTTAATAGGAGCGACTTTTTGTCCGGCTTTAGCCTTGGGGAGCCTGGGTGTGGTCGAACTTCGGCGCATTGCGCTCCGGGCTCGGTGCGGGCTCCAAGCCGGGCCAGTTGCCGTCGGCCTTGGTGATGTGGCCGGGGATGTCCTCTTCCCAGAAGCCGACGACCGCCGTGTTGATGTTGAGATACAGCTTGTCGTCGACGATCCGCCACAAATGGGCGTTGCCAGGGACCTTGCCGCCCTTGCCGTCATTGCCGATCGAGGCGCCATAGGCGCAGTGGCCGTCATATTGCGGGGCGTAATATTCCGGGTTGGCGAGGAATTTGTCGCGGTTCTCGGCGCTGGCGAACGCCCATTTTGAACCGTTCCACTCGGTGGAGAACTCAACCTTTCCCGGCACCGCCTGCGGCTGCGACTGGCCAACCGAGACGGGTTTGAGGTTGCGGTACTCGACCACGTCATAGCCGGAGACGGCGTAGCCGGATTTGTCGACGAATTGCGGCCCAGCCATCGCCAGCGTAGGGGCGAGCAGCAGGGCGGCGGCCAGGGCGGTGTTTTGAACAGCCTTAAGGATCATCGGGAGCCTCTATTCCAGTAGGGTGCTATCCAAGGATGCGGCGCAGCGCGAGGTGGATAGCCAGCCAAGACCGTCAGATGGCGGCTTCGGCCCCGATCCGCCAATCACCATCGCCATCGAAACCGTGAACTCTATGACATTGGCTTTGGCCCCGCTTGTGTTGGTTTCAGCATGTCGGCTGTGTGCAACTTGCGTGGTGGCCTCTCCTTCGCATCAATTGTGGTCCGCTTCCTACGTTTGTTGACGCCATGATTGAGTTGGATAAATCCTCGGCGCATAGCTGCGCTATTGGATCGCGCTGCGTTAAGCATTGTGTTGTATTGGGCTGAAACGGGCCCTCGTATTTGTGTGCCGGGGGAGGCGCTGTTTAAATGATATCTCAGAACATGCTTTCAGATCAGGAGTCAGGTGGAAGCGTCTTCGCGACAGCGAGCGAAGGTCAGCAAGACTTCGCTGACAATATCCAAGCGCTGGTGGGCGCCGGGGCCGATATCATCGTCGACGACATTAATTACTTCTTTGAGCCTAGATATGCTGATGGCGTTATCGCACAGGCTTACGCGGAGGCGGTTGACGAGGGCGTCGTGGTGTTCTCGTCGGCAGGCAATATGGCGGATGATGGCGTCAGTGAAGCGTTTCGCCCATCTGGCGAGTTCGGCGAGTTTGGCGAGATCCATGACTGGGACCCAGGCGCCAGTGTTGATCTCGATCTCGACATCGTCGTCCAGCCGAGAGACACATTTTCTGTTCGCTTCCAGTGGCCTGAGCCCTACGCCAGCACATCGCCTCTGGCGATGATCTGATCGTGAGCGTTGGCGGCGACGATGTGCTGTCAGGCCAGGCGGGGGACGACGATCTCCGTGCCGGTTTTGGCGACGACTTGCTGATCGGCGGGCTGGGAGCGGATCGCCTTGAGGGCGGCGCTGGGCTCGATCAGTTGATCGGCGGCGGCGGTGACGACTTCATCTTCGGCGGCTCACAGAGTGACGTTTTGGTGGGCGGGCTGGGTGACGATTGGCTTGAGGGCGGCGGCGCGGCTGACATCTTGCGTGCGGGCGGCGGCGACGATTTCGCACGAGGCGGAGACGGAGATGATGAAGTCGTCGCCGGAGCTGGAGATGATCGCGCCGTTGGCGGGGCTGGTGATGATCGCCTGATCGGCGGCGGCGGGTCAGATCGACTGGTCGGGCGCGGCGGGGACGACATGTTCGTGTTCCGTAGCAGCGAGACATCTGACGGCGCGCGGGACTTTGACGTGATCGTCGACTTCGATCTTAGCGCTGACGCGCTACAATTGTTCGAGGTGTCCGTGGTGTCAGTGGTTGAGGTCGGCAATGGCGTTCGGGTCGAGTTGTCCGGCGAAGACCGAGACATTCTCAAATTCGTTGGGCTTTCCATCGCGGATGTGGAGACGCTGATCTGATGCGTCTCGTTCTTCTGTGAAAACAAGATCGCGTTTAATATATGTTTGGGATTGAAGGTGGTGCGGAACTTAGCTTTGCAGCCGCACCGCCAACTGCATTATCAGACGATAAAACTCGCCACGACCTCATCCTGGGTGATGTCGCGGAACTGAAACCCGCTGGAGATCATCGCCGCCTCCAGCCGGGAGAAACTCTCCGGCGTGTTCGTTTCGATGCCAAGCAGGATCGAGCCGAAGTTCCGGGCCGACTTCTTTAGATATTCGAAGCGGGAGATGTCGTCGCTGGGGCCAAGCAACCCCAGGAAGTCCCGAAGCGCGCCGGGGCGCTGCGGCAGCCTTAGGATATAGTATTTCTTCAGCCCCGCCGCCTTCATCGCGCGCTCTTTCACTTCAGGCAGGCGTTCAAAGTCGAAGTTTCCACCCGAGGTGACGCAGCAGACGGTTTTACCGGCGATCTCTTCCGGCGGCAGCGACGTCAGCGCGTCGACCTCCAGCGCGCCGGCGGGCTCCAGCACCACGCCCTCGATGTTGAGCATCTCCAGTATTGTGATGCAGAGCCGATCCTCCGGGACCAGCAGGGTCTGCTCCAGCGGCGCGCTCTTCAGGATCTCCCAAGGCAGCGCCCCGATTTCCGCCACCGCCGCGCCGTCGACGAAATTATTGACCTGCGGCAGCTTCAGCCGCCGTCCTTCCTTCAGGCTGTCGCGCAGGCTGGGCGCGCCCTCGGGTTCGACCAGCGGGATACGGGTTTGCGGCGAGCGTGCGGCGAACACCTGGGCCACCCCGGCGGCCAAACCGCCGCCTCCGACCGGAATGATCAGCACGTCGATTTGGCGGTCTGTCTGCTGCAAGATCTCCAGCGCCACCGTCGCCTGCCCCTC
>JAHQVS010000126.1 GCA_019634215.1 Paracoccaceae bacterium
CGGGCCGCTGAGGATGTGACAGGAGAAGTCGCGGGTGACGTCGGTCAGAGTGAAGGCGGCGTCTTGCGGCTTGTGGCGCTCCAGCCAAGCGAGGTCGTGCCATTGCGCCGAGGCGGCGGTGATCAGGAAGAAGAAATCCTCATCCAAGCGCATCGCCGACATTTCGGTGACGATGCGGCCGCGCTCATCCGCGCAATAGAGCAGGCCGATGCGGCCCACCTTGGGGATGCCCCCGGCGCAGAGGCCACGCAGGAATTCGGCGGCGCCAGGGCCTTGCAGGCGGTAGCGGGAGAAGCCGGGCAGGTCGAGAATGCCCGCCGCATCGCGGACCGCGAGGCATTCCTCTCGAACGCGCGGTGCCCAGGGGCCATTCCGCTCCCAGCTGTGGGTCGCTTCTTCTGACGTGTCGTCGCCGGGTTGGGCGAACCAGTTGGCGCGCTCCCAGCCGTTATAGGCGCCCATCTGACCGCCGAGAGCGGCGATTTTGTCATGGACCGGGGATAGTTTTTTATCGCGCCCGGCGGGCCATTCATGATGCGGGAAATGCATCGCGTATTCGTTGCCGTACACCTCCATGCCCTTGGCGACGCAATAGGCTTCGTCGGTGTAGTCGGTGAAGCGGCGAGGATCGCAGGACCACATGTCCCACTCGGTCTGGCCCTCGGTCATCCATTCGGTCAGCACCTTGCCGGCGCCGCCCGCCTGGCAGATGCCGAAGGTGAACACGCAGGCCTCGAAGGCGTTGGGGACGCCGGGCATCGGGCCAATCAGCGGGTTGCCGTCGGGGGCGTAGGGGATCGGGCCGTTGATGACGCGGGAGAGGCCGGCGGTGGCCATGATCGGCACACGCTCGGCGCTGTCGACGAGCTGATATTCGATGCGGTCGAGATCGTCGGGGTAGAGCTGGAACGAGAAATCTTCCGGCATCGGATCGTCCGGTGTCGCCCAATGAGCTTTGCAGTTGCGCTCATAGGGGCCGAGGTTGAAGCCGAATTTCTCCTGGCGGAGGTAATAGGAGACGTCGACGTCGCGCAGCAGAGGCAGCTTGCGGCCCTCGGACTCGGACCAAGCTTTGATCTCGGGGACGTCCTCGAACAGCACATATTGGTGGCTCATCACCATCATCGGCACGTCTCGCCCGAACCATTTGCCGACCTCGCGGGCGTAATAGCCTGCGGCGTTGACGACATATTCGCAGCGGATGTCGCCCTTCTCGGTCTCGATCACCCATTCGTCGTTCTCGCGTCGGACGCCGGTGGCGGGGCGGAAGCGGTCGATGCGGGCGCCCAGGTCGCGGGCGCCCTTTGCCAGCGCCTGGGTAAGTTGGGCGGGGTCGATGTCGCCGTCATAGGGGTCGTAGAGCGCGCTGTGGAGATCGTGCGTTTCGATAAAGGGGTAGCGGCTTTGGATGTCCTCAGGGGCGAGCAGGTCCAGCTCCATGCCCTGGTAGCGGCCCATCCCGGCTACACGCTTGAACTCTTGCGTGCGCTCGCGACTGTGGCCGAGGCGGAGTGAGCCGCTGACATGGTAATTCATCGGGTAGTCGACCGCCGCGCCGAGGCCGCGATACAGCTCGGTCGAATAACGCTGCATGTTCATGATTGACCAGGAGGACGAGAAGGTGGGCACATTCCCAGCGGCGTGCCAAGTGGAGCCGGCGGTGAGCTCGTTCTTCTCCAACAGGATGCAGTCGGTCCAGCCGGCCTTCGCCAGATGGTAGAGGCAGGACGCGCCGACCGCGCCGCCGCCAATGATCACCACGCGCGCGGTTTCGGTTGTCATGACGGCGCCTTCCCAATTCAGTTCACCCAAGCATTACAACGCATAGTGCTTGGGCGGAGGGGCGGGGATCAATTCGGCAGGTTCTGATTTTTAATCGATGAAATCGATTAGCCACCGCGATAGCCTGCCGCCATCGAGGCTGAGTTTGTGGTCGAGATGCGGGGGGCGGATGCTGACGATCTGGGGGCGCGTGACCTCCTCAAACGTGCAGGCGCTGATGTGGTGCGTCGGCGAATTAGGGTTAGCGCATCACCGGCATGACGTCGGCCATCGCTATGGCGGGACTGATACGGATGCGTTTTACGCCTTGAACCCGAATAGAACGGTTCCGGTGCTTCAGGACGGGGATAACCCGCCGCTGTGGGAGACGGGGTGCATCTTACGCTATCTCGCGGCGAAACATGGCGACGACGGGTTTTGGCCAGCGGATTTATTGAAGCGGACTGAGGTTGATCAGTGGGCGGAGTGGGCGAAGATCAACATCGCTCTCGGCTTCACCGCGCCGGTGTTTTGGCGGGTCGTGCGCACACCGCTGCGGAAGCGGGACCCGGCAGCGACCCGGGCGGCGGTGACGGCGTTGGAGGCGAAAATGGCGATCGCCGAGAAGCGTTTGCAGCGCCATCCTTATTTAGCGGGCGGCGGCTTCACCCCGGCGGATATTCAGTTCGGGCATATTCTGTTCAGGTATTATGATATTGAGATTGAGAGGGTGAATTTCCCAGCGATTTCAGACTATTATCAGCGGTTGACGGCGCGGCCTGCTTATCGTGAGCATGTGATGATCTCCTATGAGGAGCTGAGGCTGTTGTAAGGGGCAGCGGCGATGGCGGCGTCTTGGGCCGTCTCTGGGTTTAAATTCTCGGGCGTGGCACCGTAAAATTGCCGAATTTCGCGGCGCGTTTGGGGCGCATTCCGATCGCAATGAAATATGGATCGGACAAATGACGCGGCAAAACACAAACCGGGGGCGAAGACCTGACGTAATGGTTCCCTCATGCCCGTGGTCGGAGGCTATGCGATGATACAACGTATTCTCACCATGGTTATTTTTCTGTCCGCAGTCGCCTATGGCCTTGGCTTCGTGTTGCCAGACAAGGCGCATGTCGAGCGTGAAATCACCATCGCCGCGCCCCCGGAGCAGGTGTTCGCGCTGGTTGGCGAGTTGCAGGAGTGGCCGCGTTGGTCGCCCTGGGCGGAGAAGGACCCTAACGCCGCCTATACCCTGAACGGCGAAGGCGCATCCCAGACGCTGGAATGGAACAGCGAGGTCGCCGAGGTCGGCTCCGGTGTTCAGACCGTCACCGCGTATGAGCCGCCACAGCGCGTCGCGTTCGATCTGGTGTTCGAGGGGATGGGTGAGGCAAAGGCTGAGATGTTGTTGTCGGAGACTGAGAGCGGCACCATGGTGCGGTGGGTGTTCGACACTGAAATGCGTAAGGGCGCGCCGATGCTGCAACAGCCGATCGCGACCTATGTCGGCTTCTTCATGGATGGGATGCTGGGGCCTGAGTATGAGCGCGGGCTGGAGAACCTGAAGCGCATCGCCGAGGGGGAATAGGCGGGTCGTTTGAGACGGGTCATGCTCAGGGGCGGAATGACGCAGTCCTACGCCGACCTCACCCGATAAGACTCTGAATCGGCGCTGTCGGAGGACGCCAGCGCCTGTGAGCCTTTTCGCTGATGATCTTCGTCGCCTTGCACGAGGCGATCACCTTCCGATTGATTGTCGAGCTGTAGGCCGCCATCAACCGATACGTAGCCACAACTAACGGCGAACCGAAGCCATTCATCTGGGCCAAGAACGCCTATGGCCTACTCAACCACGTCGCCAGAGCCAACTAAGCGTTAGAAGCGAAGCGCTAGAAAAAATCCTAAGCCCTCCTGTTGGTTACGATGCAGCAGTTTTCACGTTCTATCTATTAGATAAACTTATAGGTCTCGCCAAAATTTAATCGCATGGTCCATTGACCATCGCTTCGGCGCCAAGCAGCTTTGGTGATGATGTTTTCATCGCTGCTGCCTAGTAGCGCATTTTTTGTGCGAAAATGCCAAAGAATCTGCGTGGAGATTGGAAAAGGAGTGAGACTATGAGACGGACGACATCGGTTCTCGCAGCCGTTGCACTTGCGACTGGTCTCGGTTTTGGCGCAGCCAATGCGGAAGTGTTTAAAGTCGCGCTTGACGGCACCTTTGCGCCACATGCGATGCCGACGCTTTCGGGCGGTGTCGAAGGCTTCAATGTCGATCTGGCCAACGCCTTGGGTGAAAAGATGGGCCGGAAGATGGAGATCACGGCGGCGCAGTGGTCAGGGCTGCTTCCAGGAATGCAGGCTGGGACTTACGATTTTCTAGTGGCGCCCACGACTGTAACCGAGGAGCGCAGCAAGAATCTCTTGTTCTCAGAGGGCTACCTGAACACTGACTTCCAGTTTGCAGTGAAATCTGGCGCGCCTGAGGTTGCTGATCTATCCGGCTTCTCAGGCAAGACCATCGCTGTGAACAAAGGCTCGGCCTATGACAAATGGGCGCGTGAGCTTGAGGGCGAAATTGGGTGGACCGTGGAATCCTATGGCACCGCCACGGATGCGATCCAAGCCGTCGTGTCAGGGCGCGCCTTCGCCACTGTCGCGGGCAACACGGTGATCGCTTGGGCTGTGAAGAAGAACTCTGGGTTGGCGCTCTCCTATCTGCATGACACCGGCAAGGTCTTCGCTATTCCGTTCCGCAAAGATGACACCGAGACCCGGATACTGGTCGAATCCGCGCTTGAATGTCTGAAGCTGGATGGCACCATCGCCAAGCTCTCGGAAAAATGGTTCGGCTATGCACCAGCCGAGGGATCAGCGGCGGCGACGGTCTTTCCTGGGTTCGGCGTTCCCGGCCTGGAAGGCCACGATCCGGCAGAGCACACGCCAGACTGTTAAGGATAAGATGGACAACGAGCTGCTGTGGGTGAGCGCACCTCGCCCACGGCTATCGCGTTGATCTAAGCATGTGGGGCGGCGTCAATTCGCTATGGCTGAAGAATCAATCCTCTCGATTGAAAAGCTGCGCCTGTCTTATGGCGAACTGGAGGTTCTCAAGGGCGTCGATTTCGACTTGGCGAAAAGCGAGTTGGCGTTTCTGATCGGCCCCTCCGGCTCAGGCAAAAGTTCGCTTCTTCGGTGCTGCAACCGGCTGGAGGAGCCAAGCGCTGGCCGCGTGATTGTCGATGGAGAAGAAGTCACCGCGCCGGGCGTTAATCTAAATCAACTTCGTCGGCGGATTGGCATGGTGTTCCAGTCCTTCAATCTCTATCCGCACTTAACCGCACTCGGGAATGTGACGCTGGCGTTGCGAAAGGTGCTGAAGAAGAGCCGCGTTGAGGCCGATGATATCGCGTGTTCCGTGCTTGAGCGCGTCGGGCTGAAGGATAAAGCGGGGAGCTATCCGAACGCGCTGTCTGGCGGGCAGCAGCAGCGGGTCGCGATAGCGCGAGCATTGGCGCTAGAGCCTGCGATCATGCTATTTGACGAACCGACCAGCGCGCTTGATCCTGAATTGGTCAATGATGTGCTTGCTGTGATGCGGGAGCTCCGCGAGACGGGTATGACAATGCTGGTTGTTAGCCATGAGATGGGCTTTGCGCGGTCCGCCGCCGACCGGGTCGCGTTTATGGAAGATGGCGTCATCGTCGAGCAAGGTTCCGCTGAGCAGATTTTTGGTGATCCGAACTGTGATCGCACCCGCGCGTTCGTGCGGCAGATTGCGCACTGATCATGAGGTGTTCTAAGTTGTTCATCATCCCTTTGCAGCGCTTGAGCAGAAGGAAACTTCGCCAATGAGCGCCTGGGAGCGCTTTCTTGACACCTTTTTTAACTGGGCGGTGATCACCGAGTATCTGCCTGCTCTGGGTCAGGGAGTGCTAGTGACTTGCCAATTGGCAGTCGCGGTGGTGTTGACTGGCCTTGCGCTCGGCCTCGGTATGGCGCTGCTGCGCGCATACCGCTTTTGGGCCGTCAACTTCGTCATTGTAATCTTTGTCGATATCCTTCGCGCATTACCGCCTCTTGTGCTGATTCTAATTCTCTATTTTGGCCTGCCGAATATCGGTGTGACGTTCTCGGGGTTTACGGTGGTTTGGCTCGTGCTCAGCCTCGTCCTAGCCGCCTTCGCGGAGGAGATCTATTGGGCTGGCGTGTTGTCTGTTGACCAAGGTCAGTGGCTGGCGGCCCGTTCAACTGGACTCGGGTTTGGCCAAGCGCTGATCTTCGTGGTGCTGCCCCAGGCCATGCGCATGACGATCCCGCCGATCACTAACCGCACGATCGCTATCACAAAATACACCGCCATCGGCATGGTGGTGGGCGTGGGTGAAGTGTTGGGGCAGGCGACGACGGCGCAGTCATTCTCTGGCAACGCCTCGCCTCTCATGGCGGGGGCGTTGATCTATGTCGCCCTGTTCCTGCCTCTAGTTGTTCTCAGCCGTTGGATTGAGAAACGTTTCGCTTGGCGGCGTGCGTGAGCGAAAGGCTGGCGCGATGGAGCAGCTGATCCAGCAGTTCTTTAACGTTGATCTGATGATCGAAGCGGCGCCGTTGTTGTTGCAGGGGTTGGGGACGACGTTGTTGCTCTGCCTTGCGGTTGTGCCGCTCGGTCTCGCGGGCGGTTTAGGAGTGGCGCTCGCAGGAACCTCGCGCATGCGTTGGCTGCGGATTGCGACCATGGTGTTTGTCGATTTTTTCCGCGCCATCCCACCGTTGGTGCTGCTTATCTTCGTCTATTCCGGCTTGCCCTTCGCTGGCGTCCAGCTGGACCCATTCTCAGCGGTTTGCATCGCGTTTCTACTGAACAACTCCGCCTATTATGGCGAGATCTTTCGCGCTGGCATTGAGAGCATCGGCGGCGGACAGCGTTTGGCCGCCCGATCCACCGGACTGAGCGCTTGGCAGAGCATGCGGTACGTGGTGTTGCCGCAGGCCACGCGGAATGTGCTCCCTGATTTGATGTCAAACACGGTTGAGGTGGTGAAGCTGACCTCGCTGGCGAGCGTCGTATCGTTGCAAGAGTTGCTCTACTCAGCAGATATGGCGCGATCCATCACCTATAACGCCTCACCGATCGTGCTGGCGGCTTTGATGTATCTGGCGTTGCTCTGGCCGATGATCCGGCTGGTGGCGCGGTTCGAGCGGCGGTTGGGCGCTTCGGCGGGGATATGACACGAGAAAGGAGTCGTTAATGCGGAAACTTGTGATCGGCTGCGCCCAACTGGGCCCCATCCAAAAGTCCGAGCCGCGTGAGATGGTGGTCACACGGCTGATGGCGCTCTTAGAGAAGGCGCACGGCCAGGGGGCGACGTTGGTGGTGTTTCCGGAGTTAGCTCTGACCACCTTTTTTCCCCGCTGGTACATGGAGGGTGACGCCGAGGTCGACGCTTGGTTTGAGCGGGAGATGCCTAACGCCGTGACCCGGCCCTTGTTTGATCGCGCCCGTGAGCTTGGGGTCGGCATGTATCTCGGCTACGCGGAACTGACGCCTGAAGGGCGGCGTTTCAATACGTCGATTCTGACCAATACGGCCGGTGAGATTGTACTGAAGTATCGAAAGGTGCATCTGCCTGGCCACGTGGAATTCGACCCTGATCGCGCTTTTCAGCATCTCGAAAAACGCTATTTTGAGCCAGGTGATTTAGGTTTCCCCGTCGCCCGTGCCCTGGGCGGGGTTATGGGCATGTGCATCTGTAATGATCGCCGCTGGCCGGAGACCTATCGGGTGATGGGCCTGCAAGGTGTCGAGGTGGTCATGCTTGGCTTTAACACGCCATCGGTAAACTCTCAGAAAGCCAGTGAAGGGCCGGAGGCGCGCCTGTTTCATCATCGGCTAAGTTGCCAGTCCGGCGCCTACCAGAACTCGACCTGGGTGATTGCGGCTGCCAAGGCGGGCGTTGAGGATGGTCATCCCCTTTTTGCCGGCAGCCTAATTGTCGACCCGGATGGTCAGATCGTCGCTGAGAGTGAGACGGAGGAAGATGAGCTTTTGGTCCATGCCTGCGATCTCGATCGCTGCGCCTTCGGCAAAGATACGATTTTCGATTTCGCTCGGCATCGCAGGGTTGAGCATTATGGGCTCATCACCCAGCGCGCCGGCGCGGAGGCGCCGCCGGAATGAGCGAGATGTGGCTTGATTTCGAGGAACTGACGCCGACTGAGCGCTACAAGCTGCTCACGGCCACGGTAACGCCTCGCCCGATTGCGCTGGTGTCTAGTCTTGGGCCAGATGGCGTTCTCAACGCGGCGCCCTTCAGCTTTTTCAATGTCTTCGCCGAAGATCCGGCGCTCCTTATGATCGGCCTGAACAAACGCAGCGACGGAGCCGTCAAACACACGGCGGAGAACATCCTCCAGCGGCGCGAGTTTGTCGTGAATCTCATTGACGAGGCCATCGCTGAGGCGATGGCGAGATGCGCGGCGGAGCTGCCGCAGGGAGTCTCAGAGCTGTCTTTCGCGGGCCTGACATCGGCTGAGCCGAACTGGATAAAGACGCCGCGCATCGCCGAGGCGCCTTTCAGCTTTGAGTGCCGGCTACACCAGCATATTAAGGTTTCCGAAGAGCGAGATTTAATCCTTGGCGTGATCCTGGGGATGAGCGCACGCGACGGGCTCATCGACACTGAGACGTTGCGACTGGTTCCGTCACGTTTCCATCCAGTAGGCAGACTCTACGCCAATCATTATTCTCGGCAACGTGACCGCTTCGATTTGGACGTGCCCAAAGTCGCGCCGGCGGACGGCGTGGTTAAGCCATGATAGCGTGGCCACAGGGCGGGTGCGATTTGATCGACTCAAGCTTGTGTTGATGCTCCTACAGGCATCTCCCTACCATGTGTAAGAGAGGCGGACCTTAGCAATGGCGGCGTTCGATCTGATCATTAAAGGCGGCGTTGTGTCGACGGCCTCGGACACGTTCAAGAGCGACATCGGCGTTAAGGATGGCCGTATTGTCGCCCTTGGAGAAAGCCTGGATGGGGGGGCGCAGGAGATCGACGCCAGAGACAAACATGTGCTGCCTGGCGGTATCGAATCTCATTGTCATATTGAGCAGGAATCGGCTACAGGCGCGATGACCTCCGACGACTACTACACTGGTTCGGTGTCGGCGGCTTTCGGTGGCAACACCACCATAATTCCTTTTGCGGCGCAGCACCGGGGCGAGCGTATTCCTGATGTCTTGCGGACCTATCACGACCGCGCCGCGCCAAAATCGGTGCTCGATTATTCTTATCATCTGATCGTCACCGAACCGACCGAGGCAGCGCTCAACGAGGATCTGCCGCGTGCTTTCGAAGAGGGGATCACGTCGTTCAAAGTCTTTATGACCTACGACAAGATGATCGTCAGCGATGAGATGTTTCTCGACATCCTGGTCGCCGCCCGGGAGCATGGCGCGCTGACCATGGTCCACGCCGAGAACAACGCGATGATCAAATGGATGGTAAAGAGGTTAATCGCCAAGGGTCACACCAGCGCACGCTATCATGCCATCAGCCACCCAGAGGCGTCGGAAGTCGAGGCGATCGGGCGCGCCGCGCATCTGGCTGGTTTTGTCGATGCGCCGTTGCTGATCGTTCATGTCTCGACCGATGCGGGCGCGAGGATTGTCGCAAATGCGCGGCTGGAGGGCCAAAAGCTTTTCGGTGAAACTTGCCCGCAATACTTCTTCCTCACGCGCGGGGATCTCGATCGGCCGGGCGCTGAAGGTGCGAAGTTCTGTTGCTCTCCCCCATTGCGGGATGAAGCGACACAACAGGCGCTCTGGCGGCATCTGCAGGCGGGAACATTTCAGCTCTTCTCTTCAGACCACGCGCCCTATCGGTTTGATGAGTCCGGCAAGCTTTCTGCTGGGCCAAACCCGCCTTTCAACCGTATGGCGAATGGCATGCCTGGGATTGAGTTGCGCGCGCCGCTCCTCTTCTCCGAGGGAGTTAACAAGGGCCGGATCACGTTGAACCAGTTTGTCGCCTTGACTGCGACCAACGCCGCCAAGATGTTTGGCCTCCATCCTAAGAAGGGAACCATCGCCATCGGCGCGGATGCGGATTTGGCGATTTGGGACCCTGGGCTGGAGCGTGAGGTGACTGCCGCCAGCATGCATGACAATATGGACTATACGCCCTTTGAGGGTATGCAATTAACCGGTTGGCCGGTGACGGTTATTAGTCGCGGTGAGGTGATCATCGAAGGGGGAGAGCTGAAAGCGGAGCGCGGCCGTGGGCGGTTCCTCAAGCGCGCCCCGTTTGCCGTTGTCGGCTATGAAGCGGGGCCAGCACCTGAGCTAGACTCCGCCCGGAACTTTGGCGCGACCTTGCTTTAGAAGAAAGGGGCCGCCCATGAGCGCTACAGGTCGCATCCTAGTCATTAACCCAAACTCAAACCCCGAAGTTACCCAGGGTTTCTCAGAAGCGTTGACGCCGCTACGTCTCGTCGGCGGCCCCGAGATCGAGTGCGTCACTCTTGAGGAGGGTCCGTTTGGGGTGGAAACCCAAGAGCATGTAGAGCAAGTCACTTTGCCTCTGCGCCGCCTCGTCTTGGCTCGTGGCGATGTATCGGCTTACGTCATCGCTTGTTATTCCGATCCTGGTCTTGCGGTCTGCCGCGAGGCGACATCAAAGCCGGTTTTTGGCATCCAAGAGAGTGGGATTCTGTCGGCCATGGCGCGGGGCGAGCAGCTTGGGGTTATTGCGCTTGGTCCGAAATCGATTGTGCGGCATATGCGCTACCTCAGGCAAATGGCTGTGATGGATCGGATCGCCGGTGAGCGGCCCTTGAATCTCTCCGTCGCGGCGGCAGAGCGGCCTGAGGCTTTTGCACGGCTGGTTGAAATCGCTAAGGAGCTGCGTGACTTGGATAGCGCTGACGTGTTGATCCTCGGCTGTGCGGGCATGGCGCGGCATCGCCACTCGCTGGAGGAGGCGACTGGCCTACCGGTGATCGACCCTGTGCAAGCCGCCACCGCCGATGCGATGGCGTCCGTCTTGCTCGCACGCAGCGGCGTATGAAGCTTGAACGTAAGAACGACTTAAGTCTGCGCCTGCTGGAGGTGTTCGATGCAGTGATGCGTCGGCGAACAACCGTTGACGCCGCCGAGGACCTTGGCGTCTCTCAACCGGCTGTTTCGAATGCAGTTAAGGCTCTGGAAAAGCAAATCGGCGTTAACTTGTTCGAACGCGGCGCACGGCGCATGACGCCCACTGAAGAAGCTTGGCGGCTTCAACGTCAAATCGAGCCATTGTTCAGCCTTGTCAACAACATAGAAACCGAGTTGCGAGGGCTGCGCGCCGGGCGCAGCGGGCGATTGAAACTAATCGCCACGCCGCCGCTCGGTCATGGCGCGCTGCCCGCTGCGCTGACCCGGTTCTTAGCCGATCGTGAGGGCGTTGAGGTTTCTTACGACATACGCCGGCTCGAAACGGTTATCCAAAATGTGGAGATTGGTCAGGCGGAGCTTGGCTTCGCCCTGGGCGTGACCAGACACGCAACGCTCGAAGTGACGGCATTAGCTGAGGAGAGAATGGTTGCCGTGCTGCCGAACGGGCATCCGCTTACCGATCGCGCTGAAATCAGCCCTCGTGACATCACGGAGCATCGGTTGATCGGGCTTGAGACAAGCCTCGGGGCTGCGATCCGCCACGCCTTCGCCGCCGCTGAAGTGCCTTACCAAGCAAATGTCCAAGTGCGGTACTGCCATACGGCGTGTGTTCTGGCGGCTGCGGGTGTAGGTGTTGCGGTGGTTGACCCCTGGTCTGCGCGTTTCTTGCAATCGTCCAACATAACCGTTCGACCGTTCTTGCCGAGCACCTCAGTGTCCGCAACTGTTTTGCACCGCCGCGATACGCCTTGGACCCCACTCGCCGCCGGCTTTGTTGCGGAGTTGGAGCCGCTATTTGCGATTGGTTCAGCGGCGGAAGAGTAGTGAGACGGCGGCTCAAAGATGCCCATAAGC
>JAHQVS010000127.1 GCA_019634215.1 Paracoccaceae bacterium
AACGAGACACTAGCCGCTCAATATCGATCCGGCTGACATGTTCACTTAGCTTTGGAATGTGAAGGTTGGTTGTGTGCCCGCAGTTTCACGCTTGATGGGCAAGGTTTCATGCCCATCAGTAAGGAGGGGGCAGATGTGTACAACGAATATGCCCCTTTTTAAGGGCACGCCTCATCCCTAGAGGTCCGCTTGAGGACCGCTTCGCCAATCGGGAAGAGCCCTGGAACGCCGAGGAACTGCGGTCCTGCGGCGAGGCGGATGGATTGGCGCGGTTGTATCGGCGCGTTGGGGGCGTCATAGCTCTCGCCATCATCGATGCCCGCGTCCCACACCCACATCGGAACGCTGACTTCGTCACGCCATGACTCCCCATCTTTCAGCGCTAAGGAAGAGACCCCGGTAAACCAATCCGGGCTGGGGGCCAGCATGGTGGTGAAGGACACCTGCGAATGCTTTTCGCTGGCTGTGATTTTGACGGAAAGCGACCCCACCCCTGTCGCTAGCCCGTCGGTTCGAAACACTTCTCCGACCCGTTTGCGCCGCGCGCCCTCGGCCAATTCAGCTTCTAGGACACCGACGCGGCCATTCGTCGCCACCAAGCCAAGACCGCTGGAGGCGGTGTCGCCGTCGGCGAACAGGCTGTAGCGGCTGGAGTGGGCGGCGCCGATGAGACGGGAGAAATGGGGATTGTCTGGGAAGCCGACAGGGTGCGTCTCAGCGCTCCAGGCGAACCGCGCGGTTAAGCAGTAGCTGACCGAGCCATCAGCCGCCGCTGGGGCGGTGGGCAGTAGTCCAGCGAGCAAAACGAATGCGGGTGCAAGGCGCATAAGGGTATCTCATGTTTATGCGTTCAGGGCGGACGCTGACGCATCCGCCCTATCGACGCCCTAAGGGCGGCTTAGGTTACTCCACCGTGATGGTGATTACGTCGGATGTCACTGGTGGATTGTGAGGGATATGATCCTTGTCGCCGAGCACCATCTGCAGGGTGTGTTGACCCGGCGCCAACTCCAGCACGGTTTCGGTTTGACCGCCGCCGAAATGCTTATGGTTATCATCCGCCGGTATACTGAAATCGGCCTCGTCGGCGCCGTCCTCGCCCTCGCCGAATGGCGCGCGGTTGATCAACAGGTGATGATGTCCGGTTTTTGGCTTGTCGATGCCCGCTGGCGCCACGCCCATGCCGGAGAGCCCGAACAAGACCTTCACTGGCCCAGACACCGTCGCGCCGTCTTCGAGATTGGCGAAATAGAGCGTTGTCCCGGGTTCGGAGGGTGTTTCCCCCGCCAGCGCGGCAGGTCCGGCGATTGAGCCCGCAACCAAAACCGCCATCGCCGTCCACGCTTTCGTAAGTTTCCTCATTGCCGTTTATCTCCTATGGGTTTTTAGCCAGCTTGTGCGTTGGCATCGGTAAAACACTCTTTGGCCGCGATTTATTCAGATGAATCCTGCAGAAAAATCTCGCGACGTGGTGCGCGAGGGTTTGGAGGCGGTGTATCCGCGGCTTTGGAGGTATTGCGTTGTCCTGACCGGGCGGCGGGATCGCGCTGATGACGTCGCGCAAGCCGCCTGCCTGCGGGCCCTGGAGAAAGCGGTCTTATTCGCCCCGGAGTCTCAGCTGGATCGTTGGGTGTTTCGGATTGCGCAACGGCTTTGGTTAAACGAGCTGCGCGCTGATGCCGTGCGGCGCGGCGGCGGGATCGCACCGATTGACTCTGTTGATTTAATTGACCCCACACCGGCCAGCGAAACGAATATTTTCGCGCGTCAGGTGTTGGACTCAGTGATGGCGTTGCCGGAGGCGCAGAGGATCACTGTGCTGTTGGTGTTCGTTGAAGGGTTTCGCTACCGCGAGGCGGCTGAGATTTTGGATATTCCCATCGGCACCGTGATGAGCCGTCTGACGGCGGCGCGAGCGAAACTTAAGGTCTTGATGCAGCCGGCTAAAGGAGCCGCCGAATGAGCCGTTTCAGCGATGAGGAGATCGCGGCCTATCTCGACGGCGAAGGCGATCCGTCGCTTGGGGAGCGTCTGGAGGCCCGGGCGGCTGAAGATGCCGAGTTGCGCGGGCGGATCGAGGCTCTGACCGTGGACAAACAGGCGATCGCCGAGGCCTTTGAGGGATTGCTTGGAGCTTCGCCGCATATGCCGACCGAAGCGCTAACGAAGGCCGCGCCGTTGTCGCGCACTGACGTATGGCGAACGCCTGGGGCATTGGCGGGGGCGGCGGCGGCATGTTTGGCGATTGGTCTTGGGGTGGGCTTTCAGCTCGCCTCCTATCGCGGTGACGGTGCGACGAGAAATAAGATGGTGCAGGAGGCGCCACTTGAGAGTTGGCGCGACTACGCCGCCGCCTATCACGCGCTCTATGTGACGGATACGCTCACCCATGTCGCCGACGATGATGCCGCGCGAGTGCGGGAGCTTGACCGAGCGAGCCGCGCTGTGGGGCTGCCGCTCGATGGGGTGAGGGCGCCGATTGACGAGCTTCAGTTCCGGCGTGCGCAGTTGTTGGGGTTTGAAGGGCGCGCTCTCGTGCAGGTCGCGTTTCTGTCCGCAACCGGAGCGCCGATGGCGCTGTGCGTGATCAACAGCCCTAACGCGGGCGACAGTGAAGTCGCTCTGGAGACGCGCCGCGATATGGCGTCGGCCTCCTGGTCGCAGCCCGGTTTGGAGTTTTTGCTGATTGGCGGCCGCGATGCAGCCTTAACCAAGCGAGCAGCCGAGACACTGCGGCGGCGGCTGTCTGCTTCATAACGTTTTGAGCGCGCTCCATGGCCCGGAGGTCATGGAGCGCGCCATTCTTCGTGATTATAGTTTCAGCGCTGATTTCAGCGCGGCAGCAAGGTCGGTCTTCTCCCAGGAAAAGCCCCCGTCCGCCTCCGGCGCGCGGCCAAAATGGCCGTAAGCGGCGGTGCGCTTGTAGATCGGGCGGTTGAGTTGCAGATGGGTGCGGATGCCGCGTGGAGTCAGCGACATCGTCTCCCGCAACGCCGCCTCCACCGTCTCGGCTGAGACCTTGCCGGTGCCGTAATCGTCGACATAGATCGACAGCGGCTCCGGCACGCCGATGGCGTAGGAGAGCTGCACCGAGCAGCGCTCCGCCGCGCCTGACGCAACCACATTCTTCGCCAGATAGCGCGCAGCGTAGGCCGCCGAGCGGTCGACCTTGGTGGGGTCTTTGCCCGAGAACGCGCCGCCGCCATGGGGGGCCGCGCCGCCATAGGTGTCGACGATGATCTTGCGGCCGGTCAGGCCGGCGTCGCCGTCTGGACCGCCGATCACGAACCGTCCGGTCGGGTTGACATGCCAGATCGTCTGGGCGTCGACCCAGCCCTCCGGCAGCACCTCGGTGATATAGGGTTCGACGATCGCCCGGATGTCGGGAGAGGTCAGCTCTTTCGTCCCGTCCCGGTCCTTATGCTGGGTCGACAGCACGATGGTGTGGGCGCGGACCGGCTTGCCGTCGCGATACTCGACCGTGACCTGGCTCTTCGCGTCCGGCTCCAGCAGCGGGGCTTCGCCAGAGTGACGGACTTCCGCCAGTCTTTTCAGGATCTTGTGCGAATACAGGATCGGCGCCGGCATCATCTCCGGCGTCTCATTGGTGGCGTAGCCGAACATGATGCCCTGGTCGCCGGCGCCTTCTTCCTTGACTTCGCTGGCGTCGACGCCCTGGGCGATGTCCTGGCTCTGCTCATGGATGTAGTTGTCGATCGAGCAGGTGCGGTGGTGGAACCCCTTTTGCTGGTAGCCGATCTCTCGGATCGTCTCCCGCGCCACCGCCGATATCTCCTCCGGGGTCACCGATTTCTCATCCGAGATCTTCAGCTCCCCCATCAGCACCACCTTGTTGGTGGTGGAGGCGGTCTCAACCGCGATCCGGGCTTCAGGCTCGCGGCCGATGATCATATCGACCACCGCGTCGGAGATTTGATCGCAGACTTTGTCCGGGTGACCTTCAGAGACGGACTCGGACGTGAACAGATAGTTTTGACGGGCCATGTACGCGGACCTCAGTAACGATAGGTTTCGGGTTTGAACGGACCGGTCGTCGACACGCCGATATAATCCGCCTGCTCTGGGGCCAACTCAGTCAACTGGGCGCCGAGCTTTGCCAGATGCAGGCCAGCGACTTTTTCGTCCAGATGCTTCGGCAGCACGTAGACTTTGTTTTCGTAGTTCGAACTCTTCGTCCAAAGCTCGATCTGCGCCAGCACTTGGTTGGTGAAGCTCGCCGACATCACGAAGCTCGGATGACCGGTGGCGTTGCCCAGGTTCAGCAGACGGCCCTCTGACAGCAGGATCATGCGCTTGCCGTCCGGGAATTCGATCATGTCGACCTGCGGCTTGACGTTGGTCCACTTGAAGTTCTTCAAGCCGGCGATTTGGATCTCGTTGTCGAAGTGGCCGATATTGCCGACGATCGCCATGTCCTTCAGCGCGCGCATATCGTCGAGGGTGACGACATCCTTATTGCCGGTGGCGGTGATCACGATATCGGCGCGGGGGGCGGCGTCCTTGAGGGTGACGACCTCATAACCATCCATCGCCGCCTGGAGGGCGCAAATCGGGTCGACTTCGGTCACCAACACCCGGGCGCCAGCGCCGGAGAGCGAGGCCGCAGAGCCCTTGCCGACGTCGCCGTAGCCGCACACCACGGCGACCTTGCCGGCCATCATCACATCGGTGCCGCGGCGGATGCCGTCGACCAGCGATTCTTTGCAGCCGTATTTATTGTCAAACTTCGACTTGGTGACACTATCGTTCACATTGATCGCCGGGAACGGCAGGCGGCCTTGCGCCGCGAGTTGGTTCAGCCGCAGCACGCCGGTGGTGGTCTCTTCCGAGACGCCCTTAATCATGTCACGCTGTTTGGTGAACCAACCGGGGCTCTTGGCCATGCGTTTCTTGATCTGGGCGAAAAGATATTCTTCCTCTTCTGAGCCTGGGTTCTCGATCAGGCTGGTCTCGCCCGCCTCCACCCGTGCGCCAATCAAGATGTAGAGGGTGGCGTCGCCGCCATCATCCAAGATCATGTTCACGCCGTCCGGAAAATCGAAGATCCGGTCGGCGTAATCCCAATATTCCTCGAGGGTTTCGCCCTTCACCGCGAACACCGGCACGCCTGCGGCGGCAATGGCGGAGGCGGCGTGGTCCTGGGTTGAGAAGATGTTGCAGGACGCCCAACGGACGTCGGCGCCGAGTGCGGTCAACGTCTCAATCAGCACGGCGGTCTGCACTGTCATGTGCAGCGACCCGGCGATGCGCGCGCCTGTCAGCGGCTTTGATTCGCCGAACTCCTCGCGGCAAGCCATCAACCCGGGCATTTCGGTTTCGGCGATGTCGATCTCCTTGCGGCCAAAGTCGGCCAGGGAGATGTCTTTCACGACATAGTCCGTCGCCATAGTGCCGGGGGCGGCGATTCCGCTCGTCATTGCAAGTGCTCCTGTATGGGAAAGATGGCTGGCTCTTAGCACCCGCGTCAACAACACTCAACTTTAGCGCTTGGCTCGACAGAGCCGCCGCCGGTGGGGTAGGTATTCTCCCCGAGGATCGGGCAGTGTGAGGAGAGCGAAGCTGATGGTGGCGACGCGTTCGAAAGAGCCGCGCGCATGGCAGCGCATGTTGAGCGGCCGCCGGTTGGATCTTCTCAACCCCTCTCCATTGGATATCGAGATCGAGGACATCGCGCATGGTCTCTCGCGGGTGTCACGCTGGAATGGCCAAACGCAGGGCGAATGGCCCTATTCCGTCGCCGACCATTCGCTGTTGGTGGAGGAAATCCTCGGTCGCGCCAAGCCTCAGATCGCCCCGGGCTGCCGGTTGGCGGCGCTGCTGCATGACGCTCCAGAATATGTGATTGGTGATTTAATCAGTCCCTTCAAGGCGGTGGTGGGCGGGGATTACAAGCGGCTGGAGGAAAGCCTGTTTTCGGCGACGCTGATTCGCTTCGGCTTGCCGGCGGCCCCCAAGTCCGAGACCGTGCGCGCCATTAAGCGCGCCGACCGGGTCGCCGCCTATCTGGAGGCGGTGCATCTCGCCGGGTTTGAGGTGCATGAGGCTGATCAGATTTTCGGCCGGCCCCGAGATGTGGAGCTGGAGGACTATCCGCTCCAAGGCCGCCCTGCGGAACAGGCCAAGGCGGCTTTTCTTACCAGATTTGAGAAAGTCTTCGCCCTCTCTCAACAAAAGCAGAAAGCGTCCTGATTTGGGAGCGCAATTTTCTCAACCTGATCGCCCAGCCCATTTCTAATTAAATGCGCCGTCCAAGTTGCTGCAATTTGGCTCCGGCTGGAGCGATTGGCCGCCTGTATGACTGACGCGCTCGGTCTGGCGTGGCCTGAAGAATAGCTTCTTGTTGAAGTACATGGCGCCGTCATCCAGAATCATTTTGATTTTTGGTGAGTAATGGTAGGTGACTTCCGACACAATAAAGGTGTCATTACTTTCTTGCGCCAAATCGGGGGGAATGAGATCGGATAGAGATCCGGGCTGGTATCCATTCTCGACATTGGCGCCGCGATATTCGTGGCTCCAGAGCACGGTATAACAGAAGGCCCCTTCCTCTCCACCTTCGCAAGGACAGGCGAGGAGGGAACTGATCGCCATCTCCGCCTGCTCTGATGAGTTGTCGCCGGAAGAGTTGGCCGTCATCATCGCGCTGGCGGCTTTGAAGACCGCCTCCATCCGTTGCTCGTCCACGGAGGCGTTGCTGGCGGTGAGATCGCCGATGGTGCGAGCGGCGTCCTCCACCCGGCCAGTTGCGGTGGCGTAAGAGTATATCTCGGCTGAGCCGACCATGAACAGCGCTAGGATCGGGAGAAGTAGGGCGAATTCCAAGGTGACGGAGCCGCGCCGGTCGTTCCGGGCTTGCTTTAGTCGCTCCAGAACGATGCGGAAGCGTGGAGCAAGCGCGGTCAGGCCACAATTCAATGGCTGGCTCGTCTCTAAGCGCCTTAAGAACATGACGAAGTTCCGTAAGGTTCGGATTGGAAGGCGAAGCTGTTTTGCATCTTCAACTCACCTGCCCCGTCGCCCAGAAACGGCGTCACGATGGGGGAGATTGTGCTCCAACGATATGTCGCCTGCACCACCACCACATCGCCGCCATTGGGCGCGGTGAAATCGGATTGTTGACCCTGCGAGCCCGCGAGCGTTGCGCTCTGGTGGATGTCGTCTTGCCACCCGCTGGGGAACACAACTTGTTTCAACTGAAGCCGTGAGGCGCATTGCGGCAGGATGGCTGCGCCTTGGCAGATCGCTCCGGCTAACTCTTCCCGGCTGCGACAGGCGCCAGATCCAGTCAGCGCCCCGCGTGCGGCCTCACGGACGCCTTGCTGCATCATCACTCCCGATAGGGAGATCAGGCCGATTTCAAGAATGCTTGCGATGATCAGAAAAAACGGGAACGCCAGGAGAGCG
>JAHQVS010000128.1 GCA_019634215.1 Paracoccaceae bacterium
CGCCTCGGTGCGGATCACCAGCGACATCGCCTGCGGAATCGAATGGGTGATCGGGAAGAACGCGCAGTCGAACGGCGCGGCGTCCACCCATTCGCCGGGCTGGATCACCCGCAGCTCCTTGTCGCTGAGCCGCGCCTCCTCCAGCTTGCGTTTGGCGATCTCCGCCGTGAACGGCGTGGCGTAGATCGGCGCCCGCAGCCGGCGCCAATAGCGCCCGAGCGCGCCGACATGGTCTTCATGGGCGTGAGTGATGAAGATGCCGACCAGCTTCTTCCGCTCCGCAGCGATAAAGTCGATGTCCGGCAGCACCAACTCCACGCCGGGGCTGCTGCTCATGTCCCCGAAGGTCACGCCGCAATCGACCATAATCCAGCGCCGATCCCGCCCCGACCCTATGCCGTACATATATAGGTTCATGCCAATCTCGCCCGCGCCGCCCAAGGCGACGTAGACGAGTTCATCCGATTTGCTCATTAGGTCCTCTGCTCTCAATCACGCCCGTTGGATCGGCCGGCGTTGCGCCGAAATATCGAAACCAGTCCCCGCATGGTCAAATCCGGGTCGGCTTGTTTGATGACCTCGCTTCCCTCAGCGAACAGCGGCGACAAGCCGCCAGTGGCGATCACGGTCATCTCTACGCCGCGCTCCGAGTTGATGCGGCGGCAAATTCCTTCGATCAGGCCAATATAGCCCCAATACATTCCTGATTGCATGCACTGCACGGTGTTGACGCCCACAACCTGGGGCGGTCGCTCTATGCTGATGCGCGGCAGCGCCGAGGCCGCCTGATACAGCGCCTCCGCCGCCAGATTGACCCCCGGCGCGATCACCCCGCCAGCGTAAGCCCCGTCCTGATCAACGACGTCGAAGGTGGTGGCGGTCCCGAAATCAACGAGAATAAGATTAGGCCCATAGCTCTCGAATCCCGCGAGGGTGTTGACGATACGATCCGCCCCCACCTCCGCCGGATGCTCCGACCGAACTTCGACGCCCAAATCCACCCCCGGCTCACCCACCACCACAGGCTCACAATCAAAATATTTCTTAGCCAATCCCCTCAAATTAAACAGGGTTTGCGGCGCGACCGAGGCGATCACGATGCCGTCGATCAATTTGCGGCCAAACTGCTCATGTATCATCAACTGATTGAGCCAGGCGAAATACTCATCCGCCGTGCGCCGCCCATCGGTGCGCAGGCGCCATTCGGCGACAAAGTGCTCGCCGTTATGGACCGTGAACACGGTGTTGGTGTTGCCGACGTCGATCGCGAGGAGCATGGGACCGGCCTCCACGCCGAAGATTAAGAGCCCCTGCGAGGGCCGGATGGGGTTAAGGAAAGAACACATCCGCCGCCGAGATATGGCGGCGACCGTCCGGCGTTTCTAGGACAAGCGCCCCGTCCGGGTCCAGATCAACGAAACGCCCGACCACGGTCTCGCGCGGCAAGCGGGCAGCCACCGCCCCATCTCGCCGCGCCGCACGAGCCATCCACGGTTCGCGCAGCCCGGCGAAGCCCTGCGCCGCCCACACCGCGATCCAGCGCTCCAACGCCGCCGCCAGATGCGCCAGCGCCGTCGTCGGCGTCACCGGTTTCGACGCTAAGGCGCCGAGCCCGATGCTGGGGACCGCACCCTCCTCCAACTGATCGGTTTCCGGAGCCGAGGCGATGTTGACGCCGATGCCAATCGCCAGCCACGCCACACCTCCGGCGGCGCCCGGCGACTGAGATTCGCTCTCCAGCAGCACCCCGGCAATTTTGCGGGACTGCGCCAACACGTCGTTAGGCCATTTCAGCGCCACCTCAGCACCGGGCGCGAGGGCGTCGACCATATCCGCCACCGCCAGACAGGCGGCGAAAGACAGGGTTGCCACCTCGCTTGGCGTCGCATCCGGGCGGCGCTGATGTGGGGGAAGCAACAGGGTTGCGGTCAGATCCTCACCGCCGGCGCGCCACGCCCGGCCTCTGCGCCCGCGTCCGGCGCTCTGGCGCTTGGCCCAAATCCAGAACGGCCCACGTTCTCCCGCCGCCGCCAATCGCCGCGCCTCGGCATTGGAGCTGTCCAGCTCCTCATAGGCGCGTAGCCCGATGGTATCGGGCCACGTGATCGGTTGGGAAGGGTCTGGCGTGGTCAACCGTGATTCAGCGCAGCAAGGCGGCGGCGGCGGAGGCGGCCGCCTCCGGCGCGCCGAAACCGTTGAACGGCTCGAACGGCGCCACCGCCAGAATCATCGCCACCGCCGACAGCCCCAAAGCCAAGCGCTGTGAGATCCCACCCGCCAGCTCCAGCGGCTCACCAGCCTCATCGAAATACATCCGCTTGACGATCGCCAGATAGTAGAACGCGCTGATCACGCTCGCGACCACACCGGCCACCGCCAGCCAGCCCAGCCCGGCGGCGACAGCGGCGCTAAACACGAAATATTTCGCGAAGAACCCAGCCAAGGGCGGAATGCCCGCCAGCGAGAACATCAGCACCGCAATGCCAGCGGCACTGGCCGGATGGGTGCGGGCGAGACCTTTGAGATCATCCAGCTCCGCCACCTGCAACCCGCCGCGCGTCATCATCAGAATGAAGCCGAACACGCCAAGGTTCATCACCAGATAGATCGCCAAATACACCAGCAGCGCCGTCGCCCCCGCCTCGCCGCCCGCCGCGAGGCCGACCAGGGCGAAGCCCATATGGCCGATCGAGGAATAGGCCATCAGCCGCTTGATGTTGCGTTGCCCGATCCCCGCGAAGGCGCCCAGGAACATTGAACACAGCGCCAAGAACGCCAGGATCTGCACCCAGGCGTCACTCATCTCTCCGAACGGAGACAACATCACCCGTGCGAACAACGCCCCAGCGGCGATCTTCGGCGCTGTCGCGAAAAATGCGGTCACTGGCGCCGGCGCACCCTCATACACGTCAGGCGTCCACATGTGGAACGGCGCCGCTGAGATCTTAAAAGCGAGACCCGCGATCAGGAACGCCAGACCAATCAACAGCCCGACCGGCCGCTCCGATCCCGCCATCGCCTCGCCAATCGCGGCGAACTGGGTGGAGCCGGAATAGCCGTAGATCAGCGACGCGCCATACAGCAGCAAGCCCGAGCTAAGCGCGCCGAGCACGAAATACTTCAGCCCGGCCTCGGTCGAGCGCAGATTGTCGCGGTGGAACGCCGCAATCACATACAGCGCCAGGGATTGCAGCTCGATCCCCATATACAGCGCGATCAGGTCGTTCGCCGACACCATCATGCACATACCGAGGGTGGCGAACACCACCAGCACCGGATACTCGAACTTCAAGATCCGGTGTCGCTCCAGATAGTCCATTCCCAACCACAGTAATGCGGCGGCGCCGAACAAGATCAACACTTTGGCGAAGCCGGAAAAGCCGTCGGAGATATAGAGCCCCCCGAAGGCGCTGCCTGCGCCATCGCTCATGGCCGTCATCGCGCCGACCACCGCCAGCAGTATAATGGCGGAGAAATGTGCGAGCCGTGCGGCCGCCAATTCGCTAGCTGGCCCTGCGCCGCCGCGAAACACCCCAAGCATCAGGATCACCATGCCGCCGAGGGCGAGCAGGATCTCCGGCAGCGCGGCGGCCATATCAGATGTGAGCGTGCTCATACCGTGTTCCCTCTCACCGCGCCGCGGTTTCAACCAGCGCGGCGGCGGCCGCTTCCTGGGCCGCCGTCACGCCGTCCAATATCCGCTCCACCGACGGCGCGAACATATCAATCGCCAGCGACGGATACACGCCGAGCACAATCGTCGCGATCACCAGCGGCGTGACGATCACCACCTCGCGGGCGCTCATATCGGTGATGTTCGCCAGCTTCGGATTGGTCATCTCACCCAGCACCACCCGGCGATAGGCCCACAGCATATAGGCCGCCGACAGGATCACCCCGGAGGTCGCGGCGAATGCCACCCAGGTATTGGCTTGGAACGCCCCCATCAGCGCCAGGATCTCACCCACGAAGCCGCTGGTGCCCGGCAGTCCGACATTGGCCATGGTGAAGAGCATCATGACAGTGGCGTAGATCGGCATTCGTGAGGCGAGGCCGCCGTAGAACGAGATCTCACGGGTGTGCATCCGATCATAGACCACACCGACCAACAGGAACAGCGCGCCGGAGATGAAGCCGTGGCTGATCATCTGGAACACCGCGCCATCAACACCCTGCTGATTGAGGGTGAAAATTCCCATGGTCACATAGCCCATATGCGCCACCGAGGAGTAGGCGATCAGCTTCTTCAGATCCTCCTGCATCAGCGCCACCAACGAGGTGTAGACGATGGCGATCACGCTCATCACAAACACCAGCATCGCGAAGCTCTCGGACGCGAGCGGGAACATTGGCAGGCTGAAGCGCAGGAAGCCGTAGCCCCCCATCTTCAGCAGCACCGCCGCCAGCACAATCGACCCGGCAGTCGGCGCCTGCACATGCGCGTCGGGCAGCCAAGTGTGCACCGGCCACATCGGCATCTTCACCGCGAACGAGGCGAAGAACGCTAGCCACAACAGCGACTGCACCCCCGCCGGTAGATACAGCCCCAGCAGTGTGAACGGCGTCGCGTCAAAGCCAACCTCGTTGACGTAAGCCTGGATCACGGTGATATCGGAGGCCGAGGCGCTCGGGTTCGCCGCCAAAAGGCCTGCGAAGAACTCCGAACTGGCGACCGTCGAGACCATAAACATCATCGCGATTAGCATCAGCACGGAGCCGAGCAGCGTGTAGAGGAAGAACTTAAAGGAGGCGTAGATCCGCTCCTTACCGCCCCACACCCCGATGATCAGGAACATCGGGATCAGGCCACCCTCGAAGAACAGATAGAACAGGATGATATCGAGTGAGACGAACACGCCGATCATCAAGGTCTCAAGCGCCAGGAACGCGATCATGTATTCCTTGACGCGCTCGGTGACGTTCCAGCTCGCCAGAATGGTCAGCGGCATCAGGAAAGTCGTCAACAGCACGAACGGCAACGAGACGCCGTCGACCCCGAGCTTATAGGTCAAGACGCCGAGCCAGGAGCTTTCCTCGACGAACTGATAATCCTTGGCGTCTGGATCGAAGAACGCCAGCAGCACCATCGAGGCGGCGAATGTCGCCAGCGTCACCCCGAAGCCGAAGCGTTTGATGTTGAGCTTGTCGCTGTCGTCGCGTTCAGCGAACAACAGCGTCAGCGCCGCGCCGAGCAACGGCAGGAAGGTGATAAAGGTGAGCCACTGGTAGGAACTCACC